>JBDUAG010000410.1:0-4100 GCA_040004785.1 Burkholderiales bacterium
AGCGCACGCGGCCCGGGTCGCTCGCGAAGATCAGCACGCGGTCGGCCATCAGCACGGCCTCTTCGATGTTGTGCGAGACGACGAGGATCGCCTTGGTCGGCATCTTGCGCGTCGTCCAAAGCTCGAGGATGTCCTCGCGCAGGCGCTCGCCGGTGAGCACGTCCAGCGCCGAGAAGGCCTCGTCCATCAGCAGCACCTCCGGCTCGACGACGAGCGCGCGCGCGATGCCCACGCGCTGACGCATGCCGCCCGAGAGCTCGCGCGGCAACGCGCCCTCGAAGCCGGTCAGGCCGATCAGCTGGATCGCGGCTTCGGCGCGCTTCGCGCGTTCGGCCGGCGGCACGCCGCGTGCTTCGAGCCCGAGCTCGACGTTGCCCTGCACCGTGAGCCACGGGAACAGCGCGAACGACTGGAACACCATGCTCACGCCGCGCGCCGGGCCATACAGCGGTTGGTCGCGCAAGCGTACCTCGCCGGCATCGGCCTGGATCAGGCCGGCCATGATGCGCAGCAAGGTCGACTTGCCTGAGCCGCTCTGCCCGAGCAGCGAGACGATCTCGCCTTCGGCGAGGCGGAAGTCCACGCCTTCGAGCACCGAGCGCGCGCTGCCGTCGGCCGACTTGAACGATTTGCCGACGCTCTTGAGTTCGATGATGGCCTTGGCCATGAAGCTGATTCCTAAAAATGCATGCGGTCTTCGGCCAGCGCATAGAGCTTGCGCCAGACGAAGTGGTTCATGCCCATCACGAACACGCACATCACGCCGATGCCGAGCGCGATGCGCGGGAAGTCGCCGATCGCCGTCATGTGCGCGATGTAGCTGCCCAGGCCGTCGGCCTGCAAGGTGGTGTCGCCCCAGGTCACGTACTCGGCGACGATGCTGGCGTTCCACGAGCCGCCGCTGGCCGTGATGGCGCCAGTCACGAAGCTCGGGAACACCGCAGGCAGCAGGTAGCGTCGCCACTTCAGCCAACCGGTCAGGCCGAGGTTGTGCGCCGCATAGCGCAGCTCGGTGGGCACGGTCGAGGCGCCGGCGATCACGTTGAACAGCAGATACCACTGCGTGCCCAGCACCATCAGCGGCGAGAGCCAGATGTTCGGGTTCAGGTGCCACTTGACGATGAACACGACCGCGACCGGGAACATCAGGTTCGCGGGGAACGCCGCCAGAAACTGCGCCACCGCCTGCAGCCGCCCGGCCCACAGCGGGTTCATGCCGATCCAGATGCCGATCGGCACCCAGACCAGCGCCGCGAGCGCGATCAGCACGATCACGCGCAGCATCGTGATCGCGCCCAGCAGGAACACATGGCCGACCTCGGCCCAGCCGACCTCGGCGCGGATGAAGCTGCCGAGCTGCCAGACCGCGATCAGCGCCGCCGCGGCGAGTGCCGCATCCCAGACGCGTTCGAGCGCCTTGCTGCCCGGCCGGCGACGCGCGCGGATCGAGGTGCCGTCGAACTCGAGGCGGAAGATGCCGAAGCAGCGTTCGAGCAGCCGCACACCGCGCATCGCGAGGGCGCTCAGCGCGTCGGTTCGGCGCATCCACGTCAGCAGCCAGGAGGTCGGCGCGGTCTCGCTGCTGCCTTCCTCGAAGCGGAACTTGTCGGCCCAGGCGAGCAGCGGCCGGAAGAACAGCTGGTCGTACAAGACGATGCCGACCAGCATGCCGCCGATTGCGAAGCCGATCGCGCCGAGGTCGCGCTGCTCGATCGCCAGCGCGATGTACGAGCCGACGCCGGGCAGCTTGATGTTCTGGTTCGAGACCGAGATGGCTTCGGACGCGACCACGAAAAACCAGCCGCCCGACATCGACATCATCATGTTCCACAGCAGGCCCGGCATCGCGAACGGCAACTCCAGCCGCCAGAAGCGCTGCCAGCCCGAGAGCTGAAAGACGGAAGCCGCCTCCTGCAACTCGGCCGGCACGTTGCGCAGCGATTGGTACAGGCTGAACGCCATGTTCCAGGCCTGCGAGGTGAAGATCGCGAAGATCGCCGCGCACTCGACGCCGAACAGGTTGCCAGGGAACAGCGCGATGAAGCCGGTCACCGTGATCGACAGAAAGCCGAGGATCGGGATCGATTGCAGGATGTCGAGCAGCGGCACCATCACGCGCTCGGCGGCGCGGTACTTGGCCGCGATCGCCGCGAACGCGCACGCGAACACCAGCGACGCAGCGAGTGCGAGGAACATGCGCAACGTGGTGCGCAGCAGGTAGTACGGCAGCCAGGTCGGGTCCAGCGTCAGCGGCAGCGCCTCACCGACCTGGTAGGGCCGCGCCATCTGCGAGCCGCCCCAGGCGAGCAACACCAGCACGCCGAGCACCAGCGGCAGCAGCGCCCAGTCCCAGCGGTTGCCGCTGGACTCGACCACCTGACGGGGGAAGAAACGCTTGTCGATCATCGGAACACGGGGGCTGAAGAGGCGGAGTCCCCGTCGGGGCACGCGATTGTCTCCGGTTCGTGTGACGCCACCGTGGCGGTTTACACAAGTTCGCATGGGATCATCGGGCGATGCCCACCCCGCGCGCTCATCGCAAGCACCGCATCCCGTCGTTCCTGCGCCATGTCGGGCCTGGTGTCGTGACCGGCGCGGCCGACGACGATCCGTCCGGCATCGCGACCTACACGCAGGCCGGTGCACAGTTTGGCACCGGCGTGCTGTGGACGGTGTTCCTGACCGTGCCGTTCATGATCGCGATCCAGCTCATCAGCGCGCGCATCGGGCGCCAGTCGGGGCGCGGCATCGCGGCGAACCTGCGGGTGCATGCGCCGAGGTGGTTCTTGCTCGCGATCGTCGGGCTGCTGCTGGTGGCCAACACGATCAACATCGCGGCCGACATCGCCGCGATGGGCGAGGCGCTGCAACTCGCGGTCGGTGGCGGCGCTCATTTTCATGCGGTCGGGTTCGGCGTGATCACGCTGCTGCTACAGGTGTTCGTGCCCTACCACCGGCTCGCGCCGATCCTCAAGTGGCTGACCTTGACGCTGTTCGTCTACGTGGCGGCCGCTTTCACCGTGAACGTGCCGTGGGCGCGCGTGCTGCACGACCTGGTGGTGCCGCAGGTCGCCGCAAACTCGGCGTTCTGGATGATGATCGTCGCGATCCTCGGCACCACCATCTCGCCCTACCTGTTCTTCTGGCAGGCCTCGCAAGAGGTCGAGGAGATGCGCCAGCAGGGCGTGACCGCCGGCGCCGAAAGCCGCGACACGCTCAAGCGCGCGAAGCGCCGCATGCGGGTCGATACCGTGATCGGCATGGTGTTCTCGAACGGCATCGCGTTCTTCGTGATGCTGATGGGGGCGGTCGTGCTGCATGCCGGCGGCGTCACCGACGTGCAGAGCGCGGCGCAGGCCGCGCAGGCGCTGAAGCCGCTCGCCGGCGACTTCGCGTTCGCGCTGTTCTCGTTCGGCATCGTCGCCACCGGCCTGCTCGCGGTGCCGGTGCTGGCGTCATCGGCCGCGTACGCGGTGGCCGAGGCCTTCGGCTGGCCCGAGGGGCTGGAGCGTCACTGGCGCGAGGCGAAGGGCTTCTACGCGATCATCGGCGTCGCCACGATCGTCGGCACCGGGCTGGACTTCACGCCGATCGATCCGATGAAGGCGCTGTACTGGAGCGCCGTCGTCAACGGTATCGTCTCGGTGCCCATCATGGTGGCGATGATGGTGCTTGCCTCCAAACCCGACGTGATGGGCCCGTTGCCGGTGCGCCGCAAGACCCGCGCGCTCGGCTGGGGTGCGGTCGCGCTGATGACGGTCGCGGTGGTGATGATGGGCCGCGACCTCATCGGCTGATCACCCGGGAAGTTTCGCCGCGAGCAGATCGATCTTCTCGATGACCGGCGGCGTCGCCAGCAGCGCGGCCGCATTCGCCATCAGTGCCGCGGCGATGGGGCCTTCGAGGTGCGCCTGGCGGCCGGCCTCGTCGGCGAAGGCGTCGAACACGCCGAAGGTCGACGGGCCGAACTTCAGCGCGAACCACGCCGTCGTGCGGGCCTCCGCATTCGCCAGCGGCAGTGCGCCGGCGAGAAAGTCGGCAACGGCGGCCTCCTTGCCGGGCTTGGCTTCGAGGCGGACGAACAGTGCGAGCTTGACCAT
>JBDUAG010000411.1:0-4092 GCA_040004785.1 Burkholderiales bacterium
CCGCGACGCTGCCGGACGGCCAGGGCCAGATCTCGAACGTCGATCTCGGCTCGGTGGGCCGGATCGAGGTGCTGCGTGGGCCGTTCTCGGCCCTCTACGGCAATTCGTCGGGCGGCGTGATCCAGGTGTTCACCGAAGAACCGTCCGACACGCCCCGCCTCGGCTTCGGCATGTCAGGCGGCAGCGACGGCATGCTGCGATTGGGCGCGAAGGCTAGCGGCAACGTGGGCGGGTTGGGTTACGTCGCCAGCGCGAGCCGATTTCGCACCGATGGCTACCGCGACCACAGCGCCACCGTGCGTACGCTGGGCAACGTCAAGCTCACGCTGCGCCCCGACGAGGAAGGCAAGCTGACGCTGATCGCCAACAGCGTGAACCTGCCGCGCGCGCAGGATCCGCTCGGTCTGACGCGCGCGCAGTTCGAAGCCAACCCGCGCGGCGTCGATCCGACGGCGCTGAGCTTCGACACGCGCAAGACCGTGGATCAGGCGCAGGGGGGACTGATCTACGAGCGCCGCCTCGACGCCGCGAACGCGGTCCAGGTGCTGGCCTATCTCGGCCATCGCGACACCGAGCAGTTCCAGTCCATCCCGGTGGCCACGCAGGCCAATCCGCAACACCCCGGCGGCGTGATCCTGCTCGGCCGCGACTACCGCGGCGTGGACCTGCGCTGGACGCTCAAGTCCCGGTTGCTCGATGCGCCGTTGACCCTCGTGAGCGGGCTCGCCTACGACACGCTGGCCGAGCACCGGCGGGGCTTGCAGAACTTCGTGGGCACGGGGCTGGGCGTCGAAGGCGCGTTGCGCCGCGACGAGACCAACGACGTTTCGAACGTCGACCAATACGTCCAGGCCGCGTGGCAGTTCACGCCGCAATGGACGATCAATGCCGGCTTGCGCCACAGCCAGGTGCGGTTCAAGTCGACCGATGCCTACATCGTCGGCACCAACCCCGACGACAGCGGCAGTGCGACCTACGGCGCCACACTGCCAGTGCTGGGTGTGATGTACGCGGCGAGCAGCGACGTGCACATCTACGCCACCGCCGGGCGCGGCTTCGAGACGCCGACCTTGAACGAACTGGCCTACAGATCCGGCGGCGGGACCGGACTCAACTTCGGCCTGCAGGCGGCACGCAGCAACAGCGTCGAGCTCGGCGTGAAGACCCGCCACGCGAACTTCGGCGACATGACTGCCGCGGTGTTTCAGACCGACACTGACCAGGAGATCGTGACGCAGACCAACCTCGGCGGTCGCGCGACTTTCCAGAACGCCGGCGCGACCCGCCGCGTCGGCCTCGAACTCGGCTGGTCGAACCGCTTCTACGAGCACCTGCGCGCACAACTCGCCTACACCGCGCTGAAGGCCACCTACCAGGACAGCTTCAGCACCTGCGCCGCCACCCCCTGCGCGGCGCCGAGCCAGGTGATCGCGGCCGGCAACCGCATCCCCGGCGTCGCACGCTCGTCGTTGTTCGCCGCGCTGAACTGGGCACCGCCGTTGGGCTGGCGCGCGGGCCTCGAGTGGCGCGCGCTGAGCCGCGTGTATGTCAACGACGCAAACAGCGACGCGGCCAGCGGCTATGCGGTGACCGCGGCCCGTGCGGGCTACGTGATGAACGCCGGGCCGTGGGAGTTGAACGGCTTCGTGCGTGTCGACAACCTGTTCGCGCGGGTCTACTCGGGCTCGGTGATCGTCAACGAAGGCAACAGCCGCTTCTTCGAACCCGCGCCCGGCCGCACCTGGCTGGCCGGCGCCGCGGCGACCCTGCGATTCTGAACCGACGGCGCGTCGCATCGTGCGGCTTGGCGACTCGAGCAGTAGCATCGTGACTCCGCTTCTACCGGAGACCGACATGACTGGCTGGCGCAAACAGACTGCGGACGAGGTGTTCACCGCGGACGAGGTCACGGCACGACTGTCCGAAGAGCTACCGAAATGGTATTTGGAAGACGGCTGGATCCGCCGCAAGTTCAAGACCAGCGGCTGGAAATCCACCTTGATGGTCGTCAACACGGTGGGCCATCTCGCGGAAGCGGCCTGGCACCACCCGGACCTCACGGTGTCGTATGCCTTCGTCACGGTCAAGCTGATGAACCACGCCGCCAAGGGCATCACCGAGAAGGACTTCGAACTCGCGAAGAAGATCGAAGAGGTTGTCATGTGGCAGCCCGGCGCCGTGGACGGATCGCCGCTGCAAGGCACGCCCGACGACCCGCGCTTCAAGTACCTGAAGTACGACTGAGATCCATCGGGGGCGGTGCGCGAGCCGGTCAACGACGCAGCGCAGAGGCAAGCCACAGCGCAAGCACCGCGGCCACGACGATCCAGATGAGGACGATGGCGACGCCGCCGACCAGGCTGCGCGGCTTCTCGCGCGATTCAGCCATCCAGCGTTCGGCCTTCTGGCGCGACTCCTCCAGGACAGCAGCTGGAAGCAGCCGAAGCGCCAACCAGATCAGCATCGGAAGCAGGATGACGTCGTCCAGGTAGCCGAGCACCGGAACGAAATCCGGGATGAGGTCAATCGGGCTCAGCGCGTAAGCCACGACGAATACACCCAACGCCTTCGCGTACCACGGCGTGGCGGGGTGGGATCGGGCGAACCACAGCGTCATCGCGTCGCGCTTCATGCGACGCGCCCAGGCTCGTGTCGTGTCAATGAAAGTCATCGAGGGAAGCGTGCATCCGTCAGGGAAGCCTGAACACCGATTCAATCAAATCCGAACGGTCTTGCAATTCTTTCCGATTGGCCTTCGGCATCGTCCGACCGATCTTAGATTCAAGCCTGACCGCCGGGCGGCGACGACCTCGCGCCAGCCGGGCACGACCCATGACTCCGTCGATCGGTGGTTCGTGCGGGATGGCCGAATTCCAAGGTTGATCGTCTCAGAAAGTTCTGACCCAAGCCGATACCGGACGGGTCACACCCCGCTGCCACGAGCAGCAGAAGGATCCGTCTCCATGAACTCACTCAAAGTCTCCACCCGGCTGTCGCTCGGATTCGGAATCCTGATCCTGCTGATGCTGATCATGGGGGCCACTTCCCTGGTCAAGGTCGGCAACATGCACCACGCTCTCCAGCTGGTGGTCGATGACCGCGTGCCCAAGGTTGCCACGATCAACGAGGTCAAGGGCGACATCGACCAGATTGCGCTCTCGTTGCGCAACATGGTCATCCTGAGCGACGCGGCGGATATCAAGAAGGAGGTGGCGAAGGTCGAGTCCGCGCGTGAGGGCATTAGAGAACGCCTGGAAAAGCTCCGGACCCTGATCACCACCGAAAAGGGCAAGGCGGAGCTGGCCAAGGTCATGGAAGCGCGCGGCAAGTTCGTGCCGCTGCAGAACAAGTTCACGGAGTTCGTCGTCGCCGGCAAGGTCGAAGACGCCAAGACACTGCTGGTCACCGACCTGCGCACGACGCAACAGGCCTACTTCGCCGCGCTGGACGAGTTCCTCAAGTTCCAAAGCGAACTGATGCGCGAATCCGCCGCCGACGCCGACGCTCAGGTTGCCAGCCTGACCGCGGCGATCTGGATCCTGGGCGCCATCGCCCTGGTCGCGGGCGTGTCGACAGCCGCGTGGATCGTCCGCAACCTGAGCCGCCAGTTGGGCGGTGAACCCGGTGCGGCAGCTGATCTGGCGCGCGCCGTTGCGCAGGGAGACCTCACCGCGCACGTCGATCTGCGTCCGGGCGACCGCACCAGCCTGATGGCCCATCTGCAGGAGATGCAGGCCAGCCTGGCCAAGGTCGTGAGCAATGTGCGCCAGAACTCCGAGTCGGTGGCCACCGCATCGAGCCAGATTTCGCAAGGCAACAACGACCTGAGCCAGCGCACCGAGGAGCAAGCGTCGGCCCTCGAAGAGACTGCCGCCTCGATGGAGCAGCTGGGTGCCACGGTCAAGCAAAACGCCGACAACGCCAAGCAGGCCAACCAGCTCGCGCTGAGTGCCAGCGCGGTGGCGATCCAAGGCGGCGAGGTCGTGAGCCGGGTGGTGGACACCATGAAAGGCATCAACGACAGCTCCCGCAAGATTGCCGACATCATCAGCGTGATCGACGGCATCGCCTTCCAGACCAACATCCTGGCGC
>JBDUAG010000412.1:0-4089 GCA_040004785.1 Burkholderiales bacterium
TGCCGAGGATCGCGTTCATCGGCGTGCGGATCTCGTGGCTCATGTTGGCCAGGAAGCTGCTCTTGGCCTGGTTGGCGACCTCGGCGGCGCTCTTCGCACGCTGTGCCTCGGCGAACACTGATTCGAGGTGTCCGATGGTGTCCGACATCCGCTGCGTCATGGTGTTGATGCTGACCGCCAGCTGTCCGATCTCGTCGCTGGATTCGACGGCTGCGCGCGCCGAAAGATCGTCCGCCGCGACCCGTTCGGCGACGTCGGTGAGGCGGCGCACCGGCCCCACGATGCTGCGCTGGAACCGGTAGGCGAGAGCCAGTGCCAGCAGTACCACCAGCACAGCGATCGCCCCACCCACGAGGCGGGCGTCCGCGATGCTGCGCACGGCCCCAGTCAGTGCCGTGCCCAGCTGCGCCTGCTGGTCTGCCGTCAGTCGGGCCAGGCGCGTCAGCATCACTTCGGCCTGTGGCGCCACCTGGGTGCGGTACAGGTAGAGGTCTTCGTAGGCACGATCGCCGTTCTGAATGCCGATGATCTGCAGCGCGAGCTCCGTCACCCGGGTGCGTTGGCGGGCCAGATCGTCGAGCAGCGCGCTTTGCGCCGTGTCGAGCAGAGCACGCCGGGCCACCACCGAGTGCCAGGCGGCGGCATTGGTGGACAGCTGCGGCCCGTAGGCCAGCTTGAAGCTCAGCTCACCCGACGCCCCATATGCGATGAGATTCGTCACCATCGCGTCGAACGAGGTCTGAAAGCGCAGCAGGTCGGCCATCAGTTCGCGCGCTTGCGGACTCGACGGGCGTCGCCCCTGCTGCTCGATGATGCGGGCGATGTCGTCCAGGACCTGAACACGCGTCGACTGCACGTCGACGCGCGACAACCTCAGTGCCGGCTGGTTCTTGAGCGGATTGTCGTGAAGGTCGAACAGCTGTTTCGGCAAGCCTTCCCAACGGACGTAGTCGGCGGTCAGTTCGCTGACCAGTCGGGCTGCGTCAGCCTCGGGCCAGCTGTTCGACATCGCCTGCAGGGAGGCCATGCTGTCCTCGAACTCGCGTCGTGCGGCCTGGTACAGCTGCAGATCCTGCGGATCGCTGAGCACCAGGTAGCCACGCACGTGCAATTGCATGCTCAGCAGGCTCGCCTGCGCCCGCGTCGAGGCGAGCGACGCCGGGCGGCGCAGGTTCTCGGCCAGACCGATGTCGCGCGTCAGGCGTTGCCCACCCAGCAGGGCGAGCACCACGACGACCACGGTGATGCCAGCCAAGGCGCCAAAGGCGGCCTTCAGCCTGCCGCCGATGCCCAGCGTGTACCACCGCTCGCCGGCCGTCACTGGTTCGCTGTGCGCGTTGGTGGTGTCTGTCGGTGCAACTGGCATGTCCATGGGGCCTGTGTCGCCCGATTCATCGCGGCAGGCCGAGCGAGGCACGGTAAGCGTTGCGCTGCGCGTTGCGCCCGAGCCGGACCGTTATTTCCTCGAAGTCGACGGATGCGGCCTTGAGCGCGGCCTGCGGGCTCAATTGCCCGGTCGCTGCCGCGGCCAGCCGCAGGTCCAGCGACTGCCAGTAGCTGAAGGCGCCAGGGATGCGGAGATAGGGCAGCTGCAACGGGTTGGTGAACGTGTCGTCGTAGGCCTGAAGGAAGTCGTGGACATCCGCGGGATCCCACCCGGCTCTCAGGTAGTCGTCCAACTTTCCGGTGCCGGCGGGCGGCAGAAGGTGATAGCGACGCCCCGGGTCGATGCCGTCCCAGCCGCGCGCGGCGTACACGCGCGACTTCGGCTCCGAGGCCATCAGTGCCAGCAGGTAGTAGGTGGCGGCCGGGACTTTCGAGAACCGCGAGATCACCCCCGCCCACGAACCGCCGGTGGTGTTGCCGACGCGATTGGGCCGCTCCGTCTTCACCCACTTCTGCCGGCCGATGTCGTAGTACTCGGGCGTGCCGGGGAGCTGCGCCGAACCGACCTTGCCGCGCACGCGGCTGCCAGGCTGTTGTGCCAGCGCGCCGAGATCGCCCCAGGTGAGCGTGAGCGCGGCGCGCCCGGAGAGGAAATAGTCCCATCCGCGACCCAGATCCCAGTTGAGCATCTCCTTCGGGCCGAACCGCACCAGATCCGTCAGCACTGTCAGGGCGCGGACATGGCCCGGGCTGTCCAGCAGCGGCTTCATGGTCTGCGGGTCGAACCAGTACAGGCTCGGGTTGGCAGGACCGATCACGAACGGCGCGGACAGCGACATGAAATGGAACATGCCCTGCGCGCCGACCCTCAACGGCAGCAGCACGCCGTGGTCCGGCTCGCCGTCGCCATTGAGATCCTTGCCGGTGAAGTATTCGGCCACATCGCGGAATTGATCCCACGTGGCCGGTACCGCCAGTGGGTAGCCATAGGCCTTCTGGAATGCCGCGCGGTGCGTCGGGTCGGCCAGCAGATCGCGCCGGTAGTACATCACCTGGCCATCGTGGTCGTTGGCCACCATGTACTTGCGGCCACCGAATTCGAGCAGGCTCCGCGGCGCCGGGAGCACCTGATCGATGTCCCATGCGGGGAACCGCAGATCCTTGTAGAACCGGTCGTACGGGATGATGTAGTTGCCCCCGATCAGTTCGCCGAGCCACCAGGCGCCCGCGATGCAGGCGTCGTACCTGCCGGTGCCGTTGGTCAGGTCGGACATCAGGTTGGCAAACAACTCCTCGTGGGGCAACTGCACGAGCTCGAGCGTGGCGCCCGTGGCGGCTTCGTACTCCTGCTTGATCTCCAGCATCGGCCCGCCGATCCCCTGGGTGTCGACGACCAGCACCGTCACATGTTGTCCCGCGAACGGGCAGCGTCCCGGTTTGCAGGGCTCCACCACCCGGGGCGGGACCACATCACCGGGGCGCACCACCGTCGTGTCGGATCCCTTGGTCCTGGGCGTCGGGCCGGCGCCATGTGCCAGACCCGCAATGAGCAGACCCATGAAAAGTGCCGACACGGCCCGCACTGACCAATGTTCCACACCCATGATCGTCTCCTCAACGCACCCCGGGCAACCCTTGGGATGCGCCCGCGGGTTTAGGTTCGCCTCGTCGGGCGATCATGATCTTGCGCCTTCGACAGCCGATCTTGGGGCTGCCCCAGCCGCTTTCAGGGTAAACGACAGGGTGGAGCCTCCGATGGGCGCCTTGCCCGCAATCTCGGTGGCAGCCCTCCGCGACGAGCGACTTATTGACTACGATGCTCCGAAAGGAGCCGCCATGCCGCACCACCTCAACGAACCGCAATGGGTTGACCGCTTTCTGGGGAGATTGGGCACGCTCGCGCCGAGCATCCATCCCGCCGGAGCCGTCGAGCGGGCGCTGCAGACCTATAGGGACGCTGGCGACCTTGGGCCGGAGGAGGCCGCGGAGATCTATGCGCTAGAACTGCCGCCCGGTGAGACGGGATCGTCCGGCGAGACTTGATTTGCGCGTCTGGCGCGGGGCGGCACAAGCTCATTCATTGCGCGCCACACGCCGATCAATCGAGGGGAACTGAAACCGGAATCGCAGCGAGAAACGGGCCGAACACGCTCGTGCGTCCCTGCAATCTGGCGGAGAGGGCGGGATTCGAACCCGCGGGGGGTTATTAGCCCCCACACGCTTTCCAGGCGTGCGACTTAAACCGCTCATCCACCTCTCCGAAGCCCACGAGTTTAGCTCACCGGACTGCCTGGGCCGGCGCCTTCATCAACGCCATCGCGGTGCCGATCAGCGCCGACACCTCCGTCATGTTGCCTGGCACGATCATCGTGTTGTTCTTCTGCGCGAGTTGGGCGTAGGCCTCGACGGCCTTCTCCGCGACCTTGAGCTGCACCGCCTGTTCGCCACCGGGCGAGCGGATCGCTTCGGCGATCTTGCGGATCGCCTCGGCGGTGGCATCGGCCACCGCGACGATCGCCGCTGCTTCGCCCTGTGCCTTGTTGATCTCGGCCTGGCGTTGGCCCTCGGAGCGCGCGATGAAGGCCTCGCGTTCGCCGGTCGCGATGTTGATCTGCTCCTGCTTGCGGCCTTCGCTGGCCGCGATCAGCGCGCGCTTCTCGCGCTCGGCGGTGATCTGCGCCTGCATCGAATGCAGGATCGCGG
>JBDUAG010000028.1:0-13865 GCA_040004785.1 Burkholderiales bacterium
TCTATGAAGGCGGCATCGCCAACATGAACTACTCGATCTCGAACAACGCCGAGTACGGCGAGTACGTGACCGGGCCGAAGATCGTCACGGAAGAGACGAAGAAGGCGATGCGCCAGGCACTGAAGGACATCCAGACCGGCGAGTACGCGAAGAGCTTCATCGTCGAGAACCGCGCCGGCGCGCCGACGCTGCTGTCGCGTCGTCGCCTGACCGCCGAGCACCCGATCGAGGTGGTCGGCGAGCAGCTGCGCGCGATGATGCCGTGGATCAAGAAGAACCGGCTGGTCGATCAGTCGAAGAACTGACCCGCAAGGTATCCTCCCGACGATGAACGAAGCGCCTCACCTGCCCGACGACGAGCCTGTGCTCGCGGCCGAGACCCGGCCGCGGCGCAAGGGCCTGTACATGCTGCCAAACGCGATCACGCTGGCGGCCTTGTTCTCAGGCTTTTACGCGATCGTGATGGCGATCAACGGCCGCTTCGAACTGGCCTGTATCGCGGTGTTCTGCGCCGCGGTGCTCGACAGCCTCGATGGTCGTGTCGCGCGCATGACGAATTCGCAGAGTGCGTTCGGCGAGCAGATGGACAGCCTCTCCGACATGGTCAGCTTCGGTGCCGCGCCGGCGCTGATCGTCTACATCTGGGCGCTGAAGGATCTGGGCAAGGCCGGGTGGATTCCCGCCTTCGTCTACATCTCGGGTGCCGCACTGCGGCTGGCCCGCTTCAACGTCAACATCGGTGTGGTCGACAAGCGCTTCTTCCAGGGCTTGCCGAGCCCGGCGGCGGCGGCGATTGTGATCGGCCTCATCTGGGTCGTCGACGACGCCGGCTTCAAGGGTGTGTCGCAGATCCCTGCGCTGGCCTGGACGGCCTTTGCGGTGACGCTCTACGCGGGGCTCTCGATGGTGACGAATGCGCCGTTCTACAGCTTCAAGGTGGTCGGCTCGCGCCGCACCGTGCCGTTCGTCGTGATCGTCGCGATCGCGCTGGGCATAGCGTTGGTAGCCCTCGATCCGCCGAAGGTGCTGTTCGCGATCTTCTGCATCTACGGGTTGTCAGGCTACGCGATCTACGGCTGGCGCCGCATGAAGGGCAAGCGCGCGAGCGTGATCGCCACCTCCACCGACGATCCCGACGAGCAAGGGTTGCACCGGTAAGGCGCGGTCCAAGTCTCGTGCTACAGTGCCGCCATGACTTTCGCGCGCGCACTGCTGCTACTCCTAGAGGATCCACGGGTTCGCTAGTCAGTACGTCCACGCGTTTTGATCTCAACGGCCCGTATGCAACCTGCAGCGGGCCGTTTGTCTTTTTCTGTGCTGCTGGTTGCGCCTCCACCCTGATCTGGAACCACCATGTTGAAGCAACCGCAGCAAAAGTACCGCGCCTTCGCGCCGATCCAGTTGACCGACCGCCGCTGGCCCGACGCCGTGCTGACGCAGGCACCGATCTGGCTCAGCACCGACCTGCGCGACGGCAATCAGGCGCTGATCGAACCGATGGATCCGCGCCGCAAGCTGCGCATGTTCGAGATGCTGGTGCAGATTGGCTTCAAGGAAATCGAGGTCGGTTTCCCTTCGGCATCGCAGGCCGAGTTCGACTTTTTGCGCCTGCTGATCGATGAAGACCGCATCCCCGACGACGTGACGATCCAGGTGCTGACACAGGCCCGGCCCGAACTGATCACCCGCACTTTCGAATCATTGGTCGGCGCGAGGCGCGCGATCGTCCACATGTACAACGCCGTGGCGCCGGTGATGCGGCGCGTCGTGCTGGGCATGGACGAAGACGGCATCGTCCAACTCGCCACGACGCACGCCCGCATGATCAAGGAATGCGCCGAGCGGCAGCCCGGCACGGAGTGGCGCTTCGAGTATTCGCCCGAGATGTTCTCGGGCACCGAGCTTGCGTTCAGCAAGCGCGTGGTCGATGCCGTGACCGAGGTCTGGCAGGCCACGCCGCATCGGAAGTGCATCGTCAACCTGCCTTCGACGGTCGAGCACTCCACGCCGAATATCTTCGCCGACATGATCGAGTGGATGCATCGCCATCTCGCGCGGCGCGACAGCATCGTGCTCTCGGTGCATCCGCACAACGACCGCGGCACCGGCACCGCGGCGGGCGAGTTCGCGTTGATGGCCGGGGCCGATCGCATCGAAGGTTGCCTGTTCGGCAACGGTGAGCGCACCGGCAACGTCGACCTGGTCAACATCGCGTTGAACCTGTACACGCAGGGCATCGATCCGCAGCTCGATTTCTCGGACATCGATGAAGTGCGCCGCTGTGTCGAGCACTGCAATCAGCTGCCGGTGCATCCGCGCCACCCCTACGTGGGCGATCTGGTCTACACGTCGTTCTCGGGTTCGCACCAGGACGCGATCCGCAAGGCCTTCGCGGCGCGCGAGGACGGTGACGTCTGGGACATGCCCTACCTGCCGATCGACCCGAAGGACCTGGGCCGTGGCTACGACGCGGTGATCCGCGTCAACAGCCAGTCGGGCAAGGGCGGCATCACCTACCTGCTCGAAAGCGAGTACGGGCTCGAGTTGCCGCGCCGCCTGCAGATCGAGTTCAGCCAGGTCGTGCAGAGCGTGATGGACGCCCATGCCAGGGAACTGTCGGCCGCCGACATCTGGCACATCTTCGAGCGCGAGTACGCGATCGGCGACGCGGGCCGCGCACACGTCGCGCAGCCGACGATCGCCGACCGCCACGACGGCGCGGTGCAACTGACCGCCGACGTGACGATCGCGCAGCAACAGTTCCGGGTCGAAGGTTCGGGCACCGGGCCGATCGACGCGTTCGTCGACGGGCTCGCGTCACAGCTCGGCACGTCGCTGCGCGTGCTCGACTACCACGAGCACTCGATCGGCAGCGGCGCCGACGCGCGCGCGGTGGCGTATCTGGAGCTGCGCATCGGTGAATCACAGACACGCTTCGGTGTCGGCATCGACACCAACATCGTCTCGGCCTCGCTCAAGGCGATCGCCTCGGCGCTGAACCGCGCGCAAGGCCTCTCGTTCACCCAAGGCCGCCACGCGACGGTCGCCTAAGATTTCTGAAACTCACAGGAGCAACCCATGGCCGAGAAGCTGATCATTTTCGACACCACCTTGCGCGATGGCGAGCAGTCACCCGGCGCCTCGATGACCAAGGACGAAAAGCTGCGCATCGCGCGCCAGCTCGAGCGCTTGAAGGTCGACGTGATCGAGGCCGGTTTCGCGGCCTCGTCGAACGGCGACTTCGAGTGCGTGAAGGCGATCGCGCATGCGATCAAGGACAGCACGATCTGCTCGCTGGCGCGCGCCAACGACCGCGACATCTCGCGCGCCGCCGAGGCCCTGAAGGGCGGCGGCTCGACGCGCATCCACCTGTTCCTCGCCACCAGCGCGCTGCACATGGAGAAGAAGCTGCGCATGACGCCGGACCAGGTGTTCGAGCAAGCGAAACTCGCGACGCGATTCGCGCGCAACCTGTCGGGCGACGTGGAGTTTTCGCCCGAGGATGGCTACCGCTCCGACCCGGACTTTCTCTGCCGCGTGCTCGAAGCGGTGATCAATGAGGGCGCGACCACGATCAACGTGCCCGACACTGTCGGCTACGCGATTCCCGAGCTGTACGGCAACTTCATCCTGAACCTGCGCAACCGCATTCCGAACGCCGACAAGGCGGTCTGGTCGGTGCATTGCCACAACGACCTCGGCATGGCGGTCGCCAACTCGCTTGCCGGCGTGAAGATCGGCGGCGCGCGCCAGGTCGAGTGCACGATCAACGGGCTGGGCGAGCGGGCCGGCAACTGCGCGCTCGAGGAGATCGTGATGGCCGTGCGCACGCGCAAGGACTATTTCGGACTCACCCTTGGCATCGACGCGACCCAGATCGTTCCTGCGTCGCGGCTGGTCTCGCAGACGACCGGCTTCGTCGTCCAGCCGAACAAGGCCGTCGTCGGCGCAAACGCGTTCGCGCATGCCTCGGGCATCCACCAGGACGGCGTGCTGAAGGCGCGCGACACCTACGAGATCATGCGTGCCGAGGACGTCGGCTGGGCCGCGAACAAGATCGTGCTGGGCAAGCTCTCGGGCCGCAATGCGTTCAAGCAGCGCCTGAAGGAGCTCGGCATCGAGATGGAGAGCGAGGCCGAGATCAACGCCGGCTTCGCCAAGTTCAAGGAGCTTGCCGACCGCAAGAGCGACATCTTCGACGAGGACATCGTCGCGCTCGTGATGGACGAAGGCAGCCACGCCGAATCCGAGCACTACAGGCTGCTGGCGCTGTCGCAGCACTCCGAGATGGGGGAGCGGCCGCACGCGAGCGTCGCGTTCTCCGCCGGTGAGGTCGAGCACCACGCCGAGAGCGACGGCAACGGGCCGGTCGACGCGAGCCTGAAGGCGATCGAGTCGAAGCTCCAGACTGGCGCGGAAATGCTGCTCTATTCGGTCAATGCCATCACGTCAGGCAGCACAGAATCTCAAGGCGAAGTGACGGTGCGGCTGCAACACGGTGGTCGGGTCGTCAACGGCGTCGGTGCGGATCCGGACATCGTCGTGGCGTCGGCCAAGGCGTATCTCTCCGCGTTGAACAAGCTGCACAGCAAGATCGAACGCGTGGCTGCCCAGGGTTGAGACTTTTTGCACAACCTGGCCACTTCCAAGTCCTGACTTGAGGAAAAGCGCGTAAGTTTTTGATATTGCGCGGTTTTTTTCTTTCGTCTACACTCGCACCAGCGAGCGAAAAGGGACTGTTGTGGCATTCATTGACAAATTGACACTGGTCGGCATGGCCACCCTGATGGCTGCGTTCGCGTGCGCCTCGCCGACCAGCGCCGAAGCCAGCACACGAAAGAAGACCCACACCACCCCGTCACACGCTGTGGCCAAGCGCACCGGAAATGTGCTTGCTCAGGGCAAACCACGCACCGTGGTCGTCGTGCGCAACGGCCGCCGCGTCAAGCAAGTCGTCTCGCTGGTCCACATCGAGCCGGCCCGGCCGTCGTTCGGTCAGCTGTACGGCCTGCACAACACCGCCGACTCGCTCGAACTCAAGTCCAGCGTCGCGCTCGTGGTCGACTCCGACACCAACGAAGTGCTGTTCAGCAAGAATCCGCAAGCCGTGTTGCCGATCGCCTCGCTGACCAAACTGATGACGGCCGTCGTTGTCACCGAAGCGAAACTGCCGCTGAACGAGCCGATCACCGTGAGCGATGAGGACATCGACACCGAGAAGAACAGCCGCTCGCGCCTGAAGGTCGGCACCACGCTGAGCCGCGAAGAGATGCTGCATCTGGCGCTGATGTCGTCCGAGAACCGGGCCGCGCATGCGCTCGGGCGCTCGTATCCCGGCGGTCTGGACGCGTTTGTCGCGGCGATGAATCGCAAGGCGCAAGAACTCGGGATGAACGACACGCACTATGTCGAACCTACCGGCTTGTCGAGCCGCAATCAGTCGAGTGCGCGCGACCTGGCGACGCTGGTGCAGGCCGCACAGGAGCACCCGATGATCCGCGAATTCTCGACCTCGCCGGAGTTCGAAGTCGAGGTCGGCAACCGGCCGACGCAGTTCCGCACCACGAACGCGCTGGTACGGAGCCCGGCGTGGGACATCGTGCTGCAAAAGACCGGTTACATCACGGAAGCCGGGCGCTGCCTCGTGATGCAGGCCAAGATGGCCGGCCGTCGGCTGACGATGGTGTTCCTCGACTCGACCGGCAAGTATTCGCGCATCGGTGACGCCGAGCGCGTGCGCCGCTGGGTCAGCGAATTGCCGGCGCACACGCCGGTGGCGGCCGACCTCGTGAAGGTCGCGTCGTAGGCGTGTTCAGCTGCGGTGGCCGAGTGCCACCGAGATCTGCGCGGCGGTTTCCTTGAGGCGTTCCAGCCAGCTGTCTTCCAGGCGATCGGCAGGCGCCGAGATCGACAGCCCGGCCACCAGCCGCCCCTGGTCGTCCAGAATGCTCGCGGCCATGCAGCGCACGCCGAGCTCCAGCTCTTCATCGTCGCGCGCTGTGCCGTACTGATTGACGCGCGCGAGTTCGCGCTCCAGTCGAACCAGGTCGGTGATGCTGTTCTTCGTGTGGCCGGCCAGGCCGGTCCTTGTCGCATACGCGCGCACGCGCGGTGCGTCGTCGTGCGCGAGAAAGAGTTTGCCGACGGAGGTGAGGTGCAGCGGCGCACGACCGCCAATCGCACGCACGACCTGCATCCCCGAGCGCTCGCTGTACGTGCGCTCGATGTAGACGATCTCGTCGCCCTGGCGCATCGACAGGTTCACCGGCTGGTGGGTGAGCTTGTGCAGCTCACGCATCGGACCGAGTGCGGCTTCGCGCACATCGATGCGCGCCTTCACCAGATTGCCCAGCTCGAGCAGGCGCATGCCGAGGCGGTAGCTGCCGGCCTCGGGACGATCGACGAAACGGCCGATCGTCAGGTCGTTCAGGATCCGGTGCGCGGTGGACGGATGCAATCCGGTCTGCTCGCTGATCTGCTTCAGCGAGACCGGATCGGGGTAGGAGGCCAACACATCCAGGAGCCCGAACGCGCGCTCGAGCACCTGAATTGTCGGTGTCTTGTTTTCGCTCTTTGCCATCGCGCGATTGTCACAGAACTCGCCATATTTTTGTATGGCGAAAACTTCCGCTGTGATCCGGGAATTGAGTTCGAGATCGTCAGCCCAGCAGCGCCGCCGCATGCAGGCCGCTGCGCACGGCGCCTTCGAGCGTGGCCGGGTAGGGCCCGGCGATGTGATCGCCAGCGGCAAACAAGCCCGGCGCCAGCTGGGCGGTGGGCCGGTTCAGGCCGGGCGTGCAGCGAAACGTCGCGCGCTTTTCGGCGGTACTGTGGACGGCATGCAATTCGACACCCAGGGCAGCGCGCGCCTGTGTCAGCGCCGCGCGCGTGGTCGCTTCGAGCCCCTGGTCGACCCACGACTGCGCGCCGCTGATCACGAACGCGAGCAGGCCGGCCGGCCCGCCGAGTTGGCCCCGGTCGAAGACGAACTGGGCCGGCGATTCGGCGTCGCTTCGCAGCGCGATCATCGGCTCGGCCAACCGCACGCCGTCGCCTTGCAGGTACACGGTCACGATGGGCTCGAAGCGCAGCGCGGCGACCGCGCGTGCCCAACCGGGCGCGATCTCGCCCGCCAGGCGGGCGGATTCGTGAGGTGTCGCAGCGAGCACGATGTGTTCGAAAGGCTCGCCGTTGACGCGCCAATGTGCGCCGTCGGCACGCAGCGACGAGACCCGCGTCTGCAGGCGCAGCTCGGCGCCGGCGAGCCAGCGCTGCGCGGGCGTCGGCAGCAGCTCGCTCAGGCTGACGCGCGGCAGCAGCAGATCGGCCGAGCCAGCCCCGGAAAACAAGGCATCCTTCAGCACCCGCAGGAACACGCTCGCGCTGGCCTCGGCGGCGGGCGTGTTCAGCGCGGCGACGCACAGCGGGTCGATCAACTGCTCGCGGATCGACGGCGGCAAGCTCGCCGTCAGTGTGCCGACCGTGAGCGATTCGTCGCAACGAAAGCGCCTCGCCGCCCAGCCGGTCGTCGCGGCGAGCAGAACCAGCCGCTCGCGCAAAGTCCAGCGCCGTTGCCCGAGCACCGCGCGCGCGAACGCGACAATCGGCGAACCGGCTTCGAGCTGCAGCCCCGAGCCGTCCGGGCCGGTGAAGTGCAGCGGTGTGCGCAGCAAGGCCGCCTCCACATCGACACCGACCGTGCGCATCAGTGCCAGCGTGGCCGAGTAGGCGCCGATCAGGATGTGCTGGCCGTTGTCCAGCATCAGGCCATTCACCTCGACGCCGCGCGAGCGGCCGCCCAGTTGCGGCGCCATCTCGAACAGTGTGACCCGGTGCCCGAGCCGTGTCGCTTCGACAGCCGCGGCCAGCCCGGCCCAGCCGCCGCCGATCACGGCGACCGTGCGGCCCGCAATCGCTGCCATGTCGCTCAGCGCCCGCGCCAATTGGTGCGCATCGCGATCCAGAGCTTGCGCAGCGGCGTGAGTGAGGTGCGCTGATGCAGGACCTGGAAGTTGTCGGCTTCGATCTCGCGCAGCAAGGTGCGGTAGATGTTGGCCATCATCACGCCGGGTTTCTGGGCGCGCTGGTCGGCGCCCGGCAGCAGCGCGAAGGCCTCGTCGTACATGCGGTGCGCGCGCTCGGCCTGGAACTTCATCAGCGCACTGAAGCGCTCGCTGTAGCCGCGATTCAGGATCTCCTGCGCCTTCACGTCGAACTGCTTCAGCTCCGAAACGGGCAGGTAGATGCGGCCGCGGCGCGCGTCATCGCCGACGTCGCGAATGATGTTGGTGAGCTGCATCGCCAGCCCGAGCTTGTGGGCATATGCAGTGGTAGCGGCCTCGGTGCGGCCGAAGATGCTCGCCGCGACCTCGCCGACGACACCGGCCACCAGGTGGCAGTAGTGCGCCAGGCCCGCGTAATCGAGGTAGCGCGATTGATCGAGATCCATCTGGCAGCCGTCGATCACGGCCATCAGGTGCTCGGCGCGGATCTCGTACGCGGCCGTGTGCGGCATCAGTGCCTTCATCACCGGGTGGCTGGGTTGACCGGAGAACGCGCTCGCGACTTCCTTGCGCCACCAGGCGAGCTTGGTCGCGGCGACGCCCGGGTCGCTGACTTCGTCGACCACGTCATCGACCTCGCGGCAGAAGGCATAGAACGCCGTGATCGCGGCACGCCGTGGCGGCGGCAGGAACAGGAAGGCGTAGTAGAAGCTCGACCCGCTTTGCGCAGTCTTGTCTTGTACGTACTGCTCGGGCGTCATGCAACCTCCCGCGTCACGAGCGAGGGAGCGGGGCGCATCCAGAGCGCGCGCCAGAGCAGCAGCGGGGCGTCCATCGCGGTCAGCGTCGGGCGGGAGTTCAGCGTGTCGAATCGGATCGCCTCGATCTTGTCGAGGATGCGCAGCCCGCCTTGCACAACGAGGCGCAGCTCCCAGCCGGCACGGCCCGGAATTGAGTGGACCAGCGGTGCCCCTGAAAACATCATTTCTCGAGCCCAGCCGACCGCGTCGGCGACCTGCGCATGCACGTCGCGGGGATGCCGTTCGCGATCGGTCAGCGGGATGTACTGGCGGCCACGGCGCGTGTCCACGCCCAGGTCCTGCCAGAAGTTAGCGAGCTGCAGCGCGGTGCAGATGGCGTCGGACTGGCCCAGCGCGGCGGCGCCGGTCACGCCATACAGATGCAGCAGCAGGCGCCCGACCGGGTTGGCCGAGCGGCGGCAATAGTCGAGCAGTTCGGCGCGGTCGGCATAGTCATGCTTCGTCACGTCCTGCTCGAAGGCGCTGAGCAGGTCGGTGAGCAAGGCCAGCGGCAACGCGCGTTCGCGAATCACGGTGCGCAGCGGTTCGAAGACTTGCGCCCAGCGCGCTGACACCGCACCGCCAGCGCTCGTGGCGAGCAGGTCGGCACGGTAGTCGCTCAGATCGGCGAGGCGGCGTGCTGGTGTCGCATCGCCTTCATCGGCGATGTCGTCCGCGGTGCGCGCGAAGTGATAGATCGCCGCCACCGCCGGTCGCAGCGCAGGCGGACACAGGATGGATGCGACCGGGAAGTTCTCGTAGTGGTTGACGCTCACGGCCGCGATTGTCCACGTTGCGCGCGACACGCTGTGATCTCAGGGTTTGACATGAGTTCAGGTGCCGAATATATTACTGACCAGTCAGTCATTTAGACTTCTGCAAAAGGATTCCCATGCGCCACGCGCTGATCGTCGCTCTGGCCGCTGTCACTGCGCTGGCCGCGTGCTCGAAGACCGAAACCGCACCCGACCCGGTACGCGCGGTGCGAACCCTGACCATTTCGCCGCAGACCGCCGGCGGCGCGTATGAATACGCGGGCGAGGTCAAGTCGCGCACCGAATCGCGCCTGAGCTTTCGGGTCGGCGGCAAGATGCTCACGCGCAAGGTCGACGTCGGTGACACGGTGAAGGCCGGGCAGGTGCTGGCGCAACTCGACCCGCAGGATCTTCGCCTCGGTCAGGACGCGGCGCGCGCCAGCGTCGCGATGGCGCAGGCCAGCTACGACCAGAACGCCGCCGACTTCAAGCGCTACAAGGATCTGCATGACCAGGGCTTCATCGGCCCGGCCGAACTCGATCGCCGCGACATGGCGTTGAAGACGGCCAAGGCCCAACTCGATCAGGCGAAGGCGCAATCCAACGTGCAGGGCAACCAGGCGAGCTATGCCGCGTTGGTGGCCGATGCGAGCGGCGTGATCACCGGTGTGGATGTCGAGCCCGGCATGGTCGTGGCTGCCGGCGCACCGGTGCTGCGCCTGGCGCACGACGGCCCGCGCGACGTGGTGTTCTCGGTGCCCGAGGACAGGGTGAGTCTCGTCAAGGCGATGGCCGCGCAGCCCGGTCGCTTCAAAGTGCGTCTGTGGGGCAACGACACATCGGCGCTGCCAGCCGCGATCCGCGAGATCTCGGCCGCGGCCGATTCGGTCACGCGCACCTTCCTGATCAAGGCCGATGTCGGCAGCACCAGCGGCATGCGCCTCGGCCAGACCGCGACCGTGTTGATGGAATTGCCGCAGACCGCGGGCGTGACCAAGCTGCCGCTCTCGGCGCTGCGTGAAGAACAGGGCAAGA
Source organism: Burkholderiales bacterium (assembly GCA_040004785.1). Lineage (GTDB taxonomy): Bacteria > Pseudomonadota > Gammaproteobacteria > Burkholderiales > Burkholderiaceae_C > LMDS01. The sequence goes on from JBDUAG010000028.1 coordinate 10,594, forward strand.
GCGCGGTCTGGCTGGTGGACCGCGGCAACATGACCGTCAAGTCGCAGTTCGTGACGCTGGCCGGCGCCGACGGCAACGAGGCCGTCATCTCCTCGGGTCTTGCGCCCGGTCAGGTCGTTGTCACGGCGGGCGTGCATGTGCTGAACCCGGGTCAGAAGGTGAAGTTTTACGTCGATCCGGGCACACCGCCGGACCCGGCTGCGAGTGCCGCGGGCGGCGTGCCGGTCGGTGTCAAGTGAGCGAGCCTGTCGTGACGCCCGCGGAGGCAGCGCACCCGGCTGACACCACCTCGCGCCTGAACATCTCGAAGTGGGCGCTCGATCATTCGGCGCTGACGCGTTACCTGCTGATCGTGCTGATGCTGCTCGGCGCGGCCGCGTACTTCCAGCTGGGGCAGGACGAGGATCCGCCGTTCACCTTCCGCGCAATGGCGATGCGCGTGTTCTGGCCCGGCGCGACGGCCGAGCAGGTCGCCGAGCAGGTCACCGACAAGCTCGAGAAGACGCTGCAGGAAGTGCCCCACGCCGACAAGATCCGCAGCTACTCCAAGCCGGGCGAGGCGCTGATCATCTTTCAGGTGAAAGACTCGTCGCCGCCGAAGGAAATGCAGCAGGTCTGGTACACGGTGCGCAAGAAGATCGGCGACATGCGCGCCACCTTGCCGGCGGGCGTGATCGGGCCGTATTTCAATGATGAGTTTGGCGACGTCTACGGCTCGATCTACGCACTCTCGGCCGACGGCTTCACGTATCAGGAATTGAAGGACGAGGCCGACCGCGTGCGCCAGCGACTGCTGAAGGTTCGACACGTCAACAAGGTCGCGATCTTCGGCGCACAGGACGAGAAGCTCTTTATCGAGATCTCGCAAAAGCGCCTCGCGCAGATGGGGCTCGATTTCAACCAGGTGCTGGCGCAGCTAGGCCAACAGAACGCGGTCGAATCGGCGGGCGCGATCACCGCACCGACGGACTATGTTCAGGTGCGCGTCGGTGGCCAGTTCAACTCGGTCGACGCGCTGCGCGCGCTGCCGATCCGCGCCGGTGGCGCCAGCTTCAAGCTCGGCGACATCGCGGAGATCAAGCGTGCCTACGTCGATCCACCGCAAGTCAAGGTGCGGCACCAGGGCCACGAGGTCATCGCGCTGGGCATCTCGATGGCCAAGGGCGGCGACATCATCGAGATGGGCAAGGCGCTCAACGTCACCATCGACCAGATCCGCGCCGATCTGCCGGCGGGTATCGAATTGCATCAGTTCCAGAACCAGGCCAAGGTCGTGTCGGGCTCGGTCAACGAGTTCGTCGGCACGCTGATCGAGGCGGTCGTGATCGTGCTCGCGGTCAGCTTCATCGCGCTCGGGCTGCACTTCAAGCCCTTCCGCCTCGATTGGCGGCCGGGGCTGGTGGTCGGCATCACGATCCCGCTGGTGCTCGCGATCACCTTCGTGACGATGTACTACTGGGGCGTCGGCCTGCACAAGATCTCGCTCGGCTCGCTCATCATCGCGCTCGGCCTGCTGGTGGATGACGCGATCATCTCGGTCGAGATGATGGTGCGCAAGCTCGAGGAAGGCTACGACAAGGTGCGCGCCGCGACTTTCGCCTACGAGGCGACTGCGATGCCGATGCTCACCGGCACGCTGATCACCGCGGTCGGCTTCCTGCCGATCGGCCTGGCGCAATCGACGGTCGGTGAATACACGTTCGCAATCTTTGCCGTCACCGCCGCAGCGCTGCTGATCTCGTGGCTGGTCTCGGTCTACTTCGTGCCGTATCTCGGCGTGGTGTTGTTGAAGGCCAAACCGCACGGCGCGGCGGATCAGCCACATGAGTTGTTCGACACGCCGTTCTACGCACGCTTTCGCGCGACCGTGAACTGGTGCGTGCAGCACCGCTGGATCACCATCGGCCTGACTATCGGCACGCTGGTGCTCGGTCTCGTCGGCATGGGCAAGGTGCAGAACCAGTTCTTCCCGGATTCGAGCCGGCCGGAGATCATCGTCGACCTGTGGTTCCCGGAGGGCACGTCCTATGCGGCGAACGAGGCCGTCACCAAGCGTGTCGAGGCGCGCGTGATGAAGCTCGAAGGCGTGGACCACGTCACCACCTGGGTCGGCAGCGGCGTCGAGCGTTTCGTGCTGGTGCTCGACCAGGTCTTCCCGCAGAGCAACGTCAGCCAGATGGTCCTGCTGCCGAAGACACGGGCCGCGCGCGAGAAGCTGCGCAAACTGCTGCCCGACCTGCTCGCCACCGAGTTCCCCGAGGTGCGCGGTCGCGCGAAGCTGCTGCCGAACGGGCCGCCGGTGCCGTACCCGGTGCAGTTCCGCGTCGTCGGGCCCGACCCGACGCGGGTGCGTGCATACGCCGACGAGGTCAAGGCGATCATGCGCGAGAACCCGAACCTGCGCGGCATCAACGACAACTGGAACGAGTCGGTCAAGGTCCTGCGGCTCGACATCGATCAGGACAAGGCGCGCACGCTGGGCGTCTCCAGCCAGTCGATCGCGCAGGCCGCGCGCACCATCAACGTCGGCACGACCGTGGGTCAATACCGCGATGGCGACAAGCTCGTCGACATCGTACTGCGCCAGCCGCTCGAAGAGCGCAACGCAATCACCGACCTCGCCAACGCCTACGTGCCCACCAGCGCGGGCCGGAGCATCCCGCTCAGCCAGATCGCGAAGGGCAATTTCGTCTGGGAGCCGGGCGTGCTGTGGCGCGAGGGGCGCGACTATGCGGCCACCGTGCAGGGCGACATCATCGAAGGCCTGCAAGGCGCGACCGTGACGGCGCAACTCGACCCGCTGTTCGCGCCGGTCCGCGCGAAGATGCTCGCCGGCTACCGCATCGAGGTCGCGGGCGCGGTGGAAGAGAGCAGCAAGGGCCAGGGTTCGATTGCGGCCGGCGCGCCGCTGATGCTGTTCATCATGTTCACGCTGCTGATGCTCCAGCTGCACAGTTTCAGCCGGTCAGTGCTGGTGTTCCTGACGGCGCCGCTGGGCATCGCAGGGATCGCCGCGGCGCTGCTCCTGCTGAACCGGCCGTTCGGCTTCGTCGCGCTGCTCGGCGTGATCGCGCTGATGGGCATGATCATGCGCAACTCGGTGATCCTGATCGACCAGATCGAGCAGGATCGGGGCAGGGGCGTGCCGACCTGGAACGCGATCGTCGAAGCGGCGGTGCGGCGCTTCCGGCCGATCATCCTGACGGCCGCAGCGGCGGTGCTGGCGATGATCCCGTTGTCGCGCAGCGTGTTCTGGGGGCCGATGGCGGTGG
>JBDUAG010000413.1:0-4077 GCA_040004785.1 Burkholderiales bacterium
GACATGCCGAGGATCGCGTTCATCGGCGTGCGGATCTCGTGGCTCATGTTGGCCAAGAAGCGGCTCTTGGCCTGGTTGGCGAGCTCGGCAACAGTCATGGCCTGGCGGGCTTCCCCATAGGCGACTTCCAGGTTGGCGATCGTCTCTGCCAAGCGCGCCGTCATCGTGTTGAAGCTTGCTGCCAGCATGCCGGTCTCGTCGCGCGGTTCCGCGTGTGCCCGGACCGCGAGGTCCCCGGCGGCGATCTGTGCGGCCACGTGGGTGAGGCGCTGCACCGGTCCCACGATGCTGCGCCGGAGCAGGAACGCCATGGCCGCGCCGAAGGCGAGGGCGATCAGGCCGCCAGCCACCGTTCGGGCGCGCGAGCGGGCCAGGCTCTCCCGGGCCCGCGACAGGTCAGCCTGCAACTGCGTCTGCTGCCTCGCCGTGACCTGGTGCAGCAGATCGAGAAGCACGCGCGCCTGCGGTGCAACCTCCGTTCGATACAGGTACAGATCTTCAAAAGCACGCTCGCTCTCCTGGATCGCACGGATCTGCAACGTCAGCTCGGTCAGCTCGGCGCGCGCCGCCGCGATGCGCTCCAGATGCTGGCGCTGCGCGGGCGTCAGCGATGGGCGACGAACCATGAGCGCATCCCACAACGCTGCGTTGGTGACCAGCTGCGGGCTGTAGGTCAACTTGAAGTTGCCTTCTCCCGAAGCGCCGAACGCCATCACGTTGGTGGCCATCACGTCGAATGAATTCCGGAAAGTGAGAATCGCCGCCAGCGTTTCGCGGTTAACCTCGTCGCCGCGGCGTGCGTTTTGCAACTCGATCATCGCTTCGGTCTCGGCCAGCACGCGCACGCGTCGCGCCTGCACGTCGACGCTCGACAGCCGCAGCGCCGGCCGGTTGCGAAGCGTGTCTTCGTGCAGCTCGAACAAGCGCTGCGGCAGGCGTTTCCAGCGCGCATAGCCTTCGGTCAGCGCCTGAACCCGCCCGCGGTCGTCTTCCTCCCAGCCGGTGGCCAATCGCTCCAACGATGTCAACGCCTTCTCGAACGCCTGGCGCGCCGCGTCGTACTGCCCGATGTCTTCCCGCTCGGAGAGCACCAGGAAGCCGCGCAGATGAAGCTGCATGCTGAGCAGCGCCTCCTGCGCCTGAGCCGAAGCCAGGGAGGCCGGCGCGCGGACGCCTTCGGCCACTTCGATATCGCGCGTGGCGTCACGGCCGGCCACGATGGCGAGCGCCACGACGAGCAGCGTCAGGCCGACGAGGATTCCGAAGCCGACGGTCAGCTTGGTGCCGATGCCCGGCGGCGCGACCTGGAAGACGCGGCGCATGCGCGATCAGAAGCCCAGCGACGTCCGGTAGGACTGGCGTTGTCGCTCGCGGCCGAATCGGATGGTGATCTCTTCGAAATCGACGGCAGCCGCGTCCAGCGCCGCAGCCGGGCTCAGTTGCCCGCTCGCCGCCTCCCCGAGGCGCAGGTCCAGCGCCAGCCAGTAGCTGTAGGCTCCCGGTATGCGCAGATACGGGAACTGCTGCTTGTTGCTGAAGATGTGCTGGAACGCACTCAGGTAGTCACGCGCGTCGGCCTCGTCCCAGCCCGCGCGCAGATACGGCTCCAGGGTTCCTGTGCCGTCGGGCGGCAGAAAATGGAACTTGCGTCCCGGGTCGATTCCGTCCCAGCCGCGGGCCGCATAGACCAGCGACTTCTCCCTCGTCGCCAGCAGCGCCAGCAGGAAATACGTGGCCTCGGGCGCCTTTGAATACTTGGAGATCACGCCAGCCCAGGAGGCGCCCGTCGTGTTGCCGATCTGGTTGACGGCTTCGGTCTTGACCCACTTGCCTTGGGCGATGTCGTAGTACTCGTGCGTGCCGGGTACCGGTGCGGCGCCGGTCTTGCCCTTCACTTGGCTGCCCGGTTGCTGTGCAAGCGCGCCCAGGTCCCCCCAGCTCAGCGCGAAGGCAGCGCGGCCAGCCAAGAAGTGGTCCCAACCGCGGCCATGGTCCCAGGTCAGCATCTCGCGCGGGCCGAATTTGACCAGGTCGACGAACAGCTCGAGCGCACGCACATGGCCGGGGCTTCCAATCAGTGGCTTCATGGTCTGCGGGTCAAACCAGTACAGGCGCGGGTTGGTGGGGCCGATGAGGAACGAAGCCGACAGCGACATGTAGTTGAACATCCCCTGGCTGCCCGGTTTCAGCGCGAGCACGATGCCATGATCGGGTGTGACGTCTCCGTTCAGGTCCTGCCCGTTGAAATATTCGACAGCCTCTCGCAACTGGGACCAGGTTTGCGGCACTGCCAGCGGGTGGCCATACTTCTGCTTGAACGCGGCCTGGTGCCGCGGGTCGTTCAGCAGGTCGCGCCGGTAATACAGCACCTGGCCGTCGTGGTCGTAGGCGACCATGTATTTCTTGCCGCCATAGGACAGCAGGCTGCGCGGGCCGGGCAACACGTCGTCGATGTTCCACTTCGGAAAGCGCGGATCGCCATAGAAACTGTCGTAGGACAGCAAGTGCCCGCCAGCCACCATGTCGCCGATCCACCAGGAGCCCGCGAGCGACGCATCGTATTTGCCGACGTGGTTGGTCATGTCGGAGATGATGGTCGGATAGTGCTCGACGCCCGGCATGCGCACGATCTCGAGCTGTGCCCCGGTGGCCTCCTCGAACTCGTCCTTCACTTCGAGCAACGCCACGCTGATCGCGCTCTTGGTCGCGATCACCGTCACCCTCTGACCCGGAAACGGACACTTTCCCGGCGCGCACGCCGGCAGTACGCGCGGAACGGGCACGTCGTTGGGCTGGACGACCGTGACGGTGGTGCTCTCGGGCCTGGGTGGCGGCTTGGTCTGTGAGTCGTCGGCCGCCGGTGCTGGCGGAACCCCGCTGAACATCAGGGTCAAGCAGGCACAGACAAATCTGATCTTCGTCATCTTCGTCCCCTTGACGCCCAGAAGGCCCGAGAGCGAATTGTGCGCGCTGGCGTCCTCACGATCGCATGCCGCGGCCTGCAGATTCCAACAGAGTCAGGTTCGGAGGGAGGAGTTTGTGGCGCGGTTCCGACCGGCGCGACTTGCGCCTGAAGAAGCGACGGAGGCCCGAGTTCTTGCGAACTCGGGCCTCCGATTTTGTGTCGTTGCCGTGCTGGTTACTGCAACGCCACCTCGACCCGACGGGCCTCCGCGTTGCCGCCGCTGCCGGTCAGCACTTCGGGCTTCTTCAACTCCATCTTGTCGTCGGCGATGCCCGCCGCCTTGAGTGCAGCGCTGACCGCCATCGCGCGTTGCTTGGCCAGTTCCTCGTTCTTCGCCGGGTCGCCGGTGGCGTCTGTGTAGCCGCTGACGACGGCTTTCTTGCCGCCGGCCACGCCCTTGGCCACATCGGCCAGGGCAGCGTCCGCACCCGTTGCCAGGTCGGCCTTGCCGCTGGCGAAGTAGAACTTGACGACGCCGCCTTCGACCTTGAACGACGCGCCATCAGCCGTTGCGACCGCTGCGGTCGCCGCAGGTGCCGCGGCATGTGTCGTTGCCGATCCCACGGGCAGCAGCGGCACGATCAGCAGCGCGACGATGTTGATGATCTTGATCAGCGGGTTCACGGCCGGGCCAGCGGTGTCCTTGTACGGGTCGCCGACCGTGTCGCCGGTCACGGCGGCCTTGTGGGCCTCGCTGCCTTTGCCGCCGTGGTGGCCGTCCTCGATGTACTTCTTCGCGTTGTCCCACGCGCCGCCGCCGGTGCACATGGAAATCGCGACGAACAGGCCGGTCACGATCGTGCCCATCAGCAAGCCGCCGAGCGCCGCGGCGCCGAGCAGCAGGCCGACCAGGATCGGCACGATGACAGGCAACAGGCTGGGCACGACCATTTCCTTGATCGCGGCGGTGGTCAGCATGTCGACCGCTGCGCTGTAGTCGGGCTTGCGCTTGCCGGCCATGATCTCGCCATCCTTGAACTGGCGCCGCACTTCCACCACCACCGAGCCGGCGGCGCGGCCGACCGCCTCCATGGCCATCGCACCGAACAGGTAAGGGATCAGCCCGCCGATGAACAGGCCGACGATGACCTTCGGGTCGCTCAGGTCGAAGC
>JBDUAG010000414.1:0-4077 GCA_040004785.1 Burkholderiales bacterium
GTGGCGCTCACCGGCGGCAATGTGGACACGGCCGTGTTCGCGCGGGTGCTGGCAGGCGCCTGAGCGCTCAGGTACGCCAGCGCCACGCGCGCGCCATTGCCGCACGGGCCCGGGCATCGCCGGGCCCGGCTTCGCGCGACCATGCGCTGAAGCGGCGCACCAGCACGAAGCTCGTGGCGCCGAGGAACGCGAGCAGCGTGATCGCCAGCGCCAGCAGCATCACCGACGGCTTGGACTTGCGATCCGGCGGCAGCGCCACATCCACCACCTGCAGCGACGGACCCTCCTTGGCCTCGTCGAGCTTGGCGGCCTCGAACTGACGCAGCATGCTTTCGAGCAGCGTCTCCTGCAGCTTCAGCTCGCGGCGCGCCCGCACGTAGTCGATCGCCACCTCGGGCAGCTTGCCCACCGGCAGGTCCACCGCGCTGCCGGCGTTGCCGCCCTGGGTGGACTCCATGCGCCCGAGCTCGGTGCGCAGCGCGCCGAGCTCGGCGCCGAGGCGGATCACGTCCGGGTTTTGGTCGGTGGCGGAGCCGCGCAGCACCTTCAGCTGAACCTCGCGCTCGGCGATCAGCGCACGCACCTGTGCGGCACCGGCGATCAGCGCCTCGGCCTGCTTGTCGAGCACGATGACGCCGGACTTCTCCTGCACGCCGCGCAGATCCTGTTCGGCCTTGATCAGGCGCTCCTTGGTGTCGTTCAGCTGTTTCTCGAAGAACACCCTGCGCAGTTGTGCCTCGGAGACGGCGAGCCGGCCCAGCACCTTGGTGACCTCGGCGGCGTGCGCGTTCGCCAGGTCGGCCGCGAATTTCGGCTCCTTGTCGTCGACCTCGACCGCGATCAGGCCGCTCTTCTTGTCGGACGAGACGCGGATGTGCGAGGGCAGCGCCTTGCGCAGCGTCTCGTAGCTCGACGCGTTATAGCGCTCCCGCAGGTTGAAGCGCTCGTCGAGCTTGCGTTGCACGCTGTCGCTCTTCAGCAGCGCGACATAGAGATCGTCCGGCGTCTTCGCAGATGCGCCGGCGAGCGAACCGAGTGAGCCGAGTGCGGCGAGTGCGGCCATCGACCCGCTTTGCTGTTGCGAGCCCGGCGCGAGCAGGCTGACGCGAGCGGTGTAGGTCTTGGGCAACTGCAATCCGATCGCGATCGAGCCGATGGCCGCGATGACGGTGACCGTGGCGATCAGGCGCTTGCCCTCGCCGATCCAGGTGAGGGCTTCGACCAGACCGACTTGGGGGCCGTTGTCGTCAAGGTCGGAGGTGGTTGCATCACCGCTGCGTGTCGATTCGTCGTTCATGCGGCGTGATCAGTTCTTGATCGCATTGATCGCGGCGATGCCGATGCCGAAGCCCGAGAAGATCTGCGCGAAGTCTTTCAGGTTGCGGATGGTCGCGCGGCCCCAGGTCTCGAAGTCGAGCTGGTTCGGCACGATCAGCGCGTCGCCCGGCTGCATGACCTGCGACTGCAGGTTGTTACGGCCGAAGAAGCTGCGGCTGTCGCCGGCGTGGCTGACGGTGCCGTCGGCGCGCAGGATGAACATGTTGTCCGGTTCGGCGGCTTCGTCGGCGCCGGCCATGCGCAGGTACTCGCCCGCGGTGCGGCCCGGCCGCCACAGGAACGCATTGCTGTTGACGACCGCGCCGGCGACTGTCACGAAGCCCGGTCGCGGCGGCACGACGACGCGGTCACCGGCCTCCAGCGGCACCTCGGGCAGCGAGGCCAGCGTGGTCGCGTCGGGGCTGAGTTCGAGTGCGATCCGGCCGTTCGGCTGCACCGCCCGCAGGCGCGCGAGCTGGGCCTGGGTCGCGGCGTTGCTGACGGCGGTGGTCGTCGCGGCTCCGACCGCATCGTCGCGCCGATTGGCGGAGTCGCGCGCGGCCTGCACCGCCGAGAGCGACTCGAGCCGGGTGATCGCCGCGGCGATGTTCTCGCGCTGGCGCTGGCGCGTCTCCTCGCGGCTGAACTCCATGCCATAGACGTAGGCTTGAGACGTGAATCCGCCCGCGCGCTGGATCAGGCTCTGCAGCGTGTCACCGGGCTGCAGCTGGTAGACGCCCGGTGAGGCGATCTCGCCTTCGAGCGAGACCAGTCGCGTCTGCCGCGAGACCGGCACGCGGATGTCCTTCTGGCTGTACACCGTGACCACGTCGCCGGGCAGCAACTCGATGTTGTTGGCGTCGTCGCCCTGCAGGATGGCCTTGCCGAGGTTGAACGGGATCACCTGGGTGCTCAGGTCGCGGGTGTTGAGCCGCTCGATCACCGCGTAATCCCAGTTCAGCTCGTCGAACAGCGCGGTTGGTGCCTTGCGCGAGGCTTCGACCACGGCGCGGTCTTCGCGCCGGCGCAGCCGTTCGCTGCGGACGCGCGGCGCGCCGTTGGTCGTGATGGCATTGTTGCCATTGTTGCCGTTCGCATAGCTGTTGTTGCCGGTGGCAAAACTGTTGTTGCCGCCGGCATAGCCGTTTGCGTTCGCGTTGCCGTTGCCTTCGCGGGTGCCATTGGCACCGCCCGTCCGGTTCGAAGCCGTACTGTTCGCAGCGTCGTCCATGTCTCTCGAGCTTTCACCCGCGCGCGGCTCTTCCTCGTCCTCCAGCACCTGCACCAACAGGTTCTTGCGGCGGTAGAAGTCGGGTGAGATCAGCGCGTCGCGATCCGGGATCAGGTCGCGGATGCGCATGCCGGGCTTGAACGGGTAGCGCAACGGTTGGGCGACATGGCCACGCAGCGTGACCGCGTTTGCGAACTGCGGCGAGATCGCCAGCAGCGTCAGCACGTCGCCGTCGCGCAGCGGCTTTTGCAAGCCGTCGCCATCGAGCGGGAAGGTCTCGACCGAGCGTGGTGCGAGCGGCTGCGATGCATCGACGCGCTCCAGCTGGACCCGGTTCGGGTTCGCCAGCAGCGGCGTGCCACCGGCATAGCGCAGCACCTCGCGCAGCGGCTCCTGCGGCGTCTTGAGCTCGAAGATCGCGGGTGTGTCGAGCGAGCCATTGATCGCGACGCGCGCGCCCGCCGGCTGGAACACGATCACGTCACCGGCGGCGAGCTGCACGTCCTTCGACTTGTCGCCTTGCACGAGGAACTGGTAGATGTCGAGCTCGGAGATGAGCTTGCCGTCGCGCCGCAGCAGTACCTTGCGCATCGAGCCGTTCGGTGCCGGCCCGCCGGCCATCACCACCGCCGACAGCATCGTCGACTGGCTCGCCAGCGTGATCACGCCCGGGCGCTGTGCCGGACCGACGACGAACACCTTCAGGCCACGCAACTGGCCGAGCGAGGCGCTCAGCGAGAAGTTGGTGTAGAGGCGCCCGATCTGCGCGCGCAAGTGGTTCTCGAGCTCCGAGGCCTTCACACCGGCCACACTGAAACTGCCGATCTTGGGCAGGTTCAGCATGCCGTTGCGATCCACGGTGCTGCGGTAGTCGACGTCGATCGAACCCCAGGCCCGCAGCACGATCTCGTCACCGGGGCCGACCGAGTAGTCGGCCGTGACCGGCACGTTGTCCACCGGCGAGAACGTGTCGGCGGCGTCGGCGAAAAAGGTGCTGCCGAACAGCGGCAGCACGCGCCCGGTGGCGGCTTCGACGAACTTCTGGAATTCGCTCGGCTTCGGCGTCGGCGCGTCGGCGCGGCGCGTCGGCGCATCGGTGGTACGGGGCCCGCCCTGGCGGCCGGCCGCGTTCATGTTCTGGTTGGTGCGCTGGCCGCTGGCGTCGCCCTGGCCGCCGCGGCCGGGTCCGATTTGATCCCCGCCACGCGGCGCCGAGGCGCCCGGGTAGGCCGGTGTGACGAAGGTGTTGCTGCCCGCGGCGGTGTCGTCAGCGGCTTGGGCCTGGGCCGTACTGAACACCAGACAGAGGGCGGTCAGAAGGTCTCGGGTGCGAGCGCGGGTGCGGGGATAGGTCATGTGGTCTCGTCGGCCAAGTCGGGCGGTTGACCGCAGCGCGGGTCAACCGGCGATCTTAGCGGATGACGTCCCAGCCAACGAACCACGCGAGCCCGCCTGAGTTCACTCCTTGCGGTAGGTGTCGTGGCAGGCTTTGCAGGCCTTGCCGGTGTCGCCCACCGCAGCCTTGATCG
>JBDUAG010000029.1:0-13794 GCA_040004785.1 Burkholderiales bacterium
AATTCGTAGTACTCGAGGTAGCGCAGCCCGCCGTGGATCAGCTTGGTGCTGCTCGACGAGGTGTGCGCCGCGAGGTCGTCCTTCTCGCACAGCACGACGCTCACGCCGCGCCCCGCGAGATCGCGCGCGATACCGGCGCCGTTGATCCCGCCGCCCACGACGAGCACGTCGCAAGCGTGCACGGACGAACGTGCATCGGCGGCGGTCGGGCTGCGGTGATCGGTCAAGGCGTCTCCTGGGAACAGTGACCATTCGCGCGCCAGTCGGGCGGTGGAATGTTCGATTGCGTTCGTTTTTGGTTTTCTCTTTTCTATTGTTAACTGAACGCTTCACAACGCGCAAGCGAGATTTCCGCGATGGCCCCTCGGAAAACCCTTGCTACGCTTCAGTTCATGACCCCGAACCCCCGCCAGGCGCTGTTGTTGGACGAGGTGCGCGCGCGCGGCTCGATGTCGGTCGAGGCGCTGGCCGAGCGTTTCGACGTGACGCTGCAGACCGTGCGGCGCGACGTGAAGCTGATGTCCGATGCCGGCCTGCTCGCGCGCTTTCACGGCGGCGTGCGGGTGCCGAGCTCGACCACCGAGAACATCGAGTACCTGCAGCGTCAGATGCTCAACGAGCAGGCCAAGCAGCGCATCGCGCGCACGGTGGCAACGCAGGTGCCGGCGGGCTGCTCGCTGATCATCAACATCGGCACGACCACCGAGGCGATCGCGCGCGAACTGCTGCACCACAAGGGCCTGCGCGTGATCACGAACAACTTGAACGTCGCGGCGATCCTGTCGGGCAACCCCGACTGCGAGGTGATCGTGGCCGGCGGCATCGTGCGCTCGCGCGACCGCGGCATCGTCGGCGAGATGACGGTGGATTTCATCAAGCAGTTCAAGGTCGACATCGGCCTGATCGGCATCTCGGGCATCGAGGCCGACGGCTCGCTGCGCGACTTCGACTACCGCGAGGTCAAGGTCGCCGGTGCGATCATCGAGCACTCGCGCGAGGTCTGGGTCGCGGCCGACCACAGCAAGTTCAACCGCCCGGCGATGGTCGAACTCGCGCGTTTCGATCAGGTCGACATGCTGTTCACCGACGCGCCGCCGCCCGCGCCGTTCCCGCAGCTGCTGAGCGAGGCGGGTGTGAACTGCGTGACGTGTGCATGAGGGAACGACGATGACGAAGAACCACATCCTGGCGCTCGACCAGGGCACCTCCAGCTCGCGCAGCATCGTGTTCGACGCGCAGGGCCGCGTCAAGGCGATGGCGCAACGCGAGTTCCGCCAGATCTACCCGCAGCCGGGCTGGGTCGAGCACGACCCGATGGAGATCTGGGCCACGCAGCTCGCGACCGCGCACGAGGCGCTCGCCAAGGCCGGCCTGGGCGCGGACGAGATCGCGTCGATCGGCATCACGAACCAGCGCGAGACGACGCTGGTGTGGAACCGCGCGACCGGCGAGCCGATCCACAACGCGATCGTCTGGCAGGACCGCCGCGCCGAGCCCACCTGTCTGGCGCTGCGCGAGCGCGGGCTGGAGGCGCTGTTCCGCGAGAGGACCGGGCTGATCATCGACGCCTACTTCTCCGGCACCAAGCTGAAGTGGATCCTCGACCACGTGCCCGGCGCGCGGGACTCGGCCGCACGCGGCGAGCTCGCGTTCGGCACGGTGGACGCCTGGCTGATGTGGCAGCTCACCGGCGGCTCGGTCCACGCGACAGACGTCAGCAACGCCGCGCGCACGCTGCTGTTCAACGTGCGCCGCAACGAATGGGACGACGAGCTGCTCGCGCTGCTCGACATCCCGCGCGAGTTGCTGCCGTCGGTGCACCCGTCGAGTCATGTGTTCGGCCACAGCCGTGCCGACGTGCTCGGCGCGGCGCTGCCGATCGGCGGTGCCGCCGGCGACCAGCAGAGCGCGCTGTTCGGGCAGGCCTGCTTCAAGGCCGGCCTCGCGAAGAACACCTACGGCACCGGCTGCTTCCTGCTGATGCACACCGGCGCGCAGTTCCAGACCTCAACCAACGGCCTGATCACCACCAGCGCCGCGCAGCCGACCGCCACACCCGAGTTCGCCCTCGAAGGCAGCGTGTTCATCGGCGGTGCGGTGGTGCAGTGGCTGCGCGACGGGCTGCATGCGATCCAGCACAGCGGCGAGGTGCAGCAGCTTGCGCAGAGCGTGCCCGACAGTGGCGGCGTGATGTTCGTGCCCGCCTTCACCGGCCTGGGCGCGCCGTACTGGAAGGCGGACGCGCGCGGCGCGATCGTCGGGCTCACGCGCGGCAGCACGGTCGCGCACATCGCGCGTGCGGCGCTCGAGAGCATCGCGTTCCAGAGCGCTGCACTGCTGCAGGCGATGAGCCGCGACGCGGTGGCCGCGGGCGGCGCGCCGGTGGCCGAGCTGCGCGTCGACGGTGGCGCGTGTGTCAACGATCTGCTGATGCAGTTCCAGGCCGACCTGCTCGGCATCCCGGTCGTGCGGCCGCAGGTGATCGAGACGACCGCGCTCGGCGCGGCCTACCTGGCCGGGTTGTCGTGCGGTCTCTATCGCAATCTCGACGAGCTGAGCGCGCAGTGGGCGGTCGAGCGGACCTTCCACCCGACGATGTCGCGCGAGCGCGCGGGCGAGCTGATGCGCGGTTGGGAGCACGCGGTCGCGCAAGCCACGCTGTAGGCTGCTGACATCACGTTGTCAGCAGCCCTCGGTGACGATGGCGGCTCCTCTTCAACACCTTCAGGAGTTCGCCATGCAAGCACCCCGCCACGCCATCGACTGGTTCGAGATCCCTGTGCGCGACATGGACCGCGCGATCAGCTTCTACGAGGCTCTGCTCGCCACCGAGATCCGCCGCGAGACCATTGCCGGCAGCGCGCTCGGCGTCATCAAGTACCACGACGATGCGGTCGGCGGCTGCCTGATCCAGGGCGACAACGTACCCGCGCCGTCGTTCGACGGTGCGCTGATCTACCTGAACGCCGGCCCGTCGCTCGACATCGCGCTGGCGCGCGCCGAGGCGCTCGGTGGCCGCATCACGACGCCCAAGGTCATGCTGCCCGGCGACATGGGCTGCTTCGCGCACATCGCCGACAGCGAAGGCAACCGCATCGGGCTGCACGCGCAGGCGTGACCATGGCTGCCGACATCGCGAACTGGATTGCGGTGGCAAGCGCGGAGCACGTGGCGATCGGCCGCGCGCAGGGCTTCATGCAGGTCGGCCACGGCAAAGGCGCACCGCTGAAGCGTCTGCACACCGGTGATCGCATCGCGTACTACTCGCCGGTGCGCGTGATCGGCACCAAGGACGCGTGCCAGGCCTTCACTGCGATCGGCACCGTTCGCGACGAGCGTGTCTACCAGGGCGTGATGGCCGGCGGCTTCGAACCGTTTCGCAAGGACGTGGACTGGCTCGATGCCGCCGAGGCACCGATCCGCCCGCTGCTCGACGCGCTGTCGTTCACCGTGGGAAAGTCGAACTGGGGCTACGCGTTCCGCTTCGGTCTGCTCAAGGTGACGGCCGATGACATGGCACTGATCGCGAAGGCCATGCATGCGCCGCGCTGAGCGCCTGTTCCAGATCGTCCAGCTGATCCGCGGCCGGCGGCTCAGCACGGCCGCCTTTCTGGCCGAACGGCTTGAAGTCTCCGGGCGCACCGTGTACCGCGACATCGCCGAGCTGATGACGCACGGCGTGCCGATCGAGGGCGAAGCTGGCGTCGGCTATCGCATGAACGCCAACTTCGACTTGCCGCCGCTGATGTTCACCAAAGACGAAGCGCAGGCCCTGGTGGCCGCCGTGCGGCTTGCGCAGCCGCGGCTCGATGTGGGCTTCAGCCGGCATGCCGAAGGCGCGCTGTCGAAGATCCTCGCGGTGTTGCCGGCGGCGGCGCGGGCTGCGGCCGAGAGCCTGGCGGTCTACGCACCGCCGATCGGGCCTGACGAAGCGACGCGCACGCGGCTCGAGACGCTGCGCGTGGCGACCGAGGCGCGCCACACGCTGCGGCTCGTGTACGTCGATCTGAAGGAGCGGCGCAGCGAGCGTGTCGTGCGTCCGCTGGGCGCGTTCTATTGGGGCTCGGTGTGGACGCTGGCCTCGTGGTGCGAGACGCGCGAGGGCTTTCGCAGCTTTCGCGTCGACCGCATCGAGCGGGTCGACGTGCTGGCCCGGCGCTTTCGCGACGAGCCGGGCAAGACCCTCGCGGATCTGTTCCGCCGCGTCGAATCGGAACGCGGCCCGTTCAGGCCGTAGCCGCCTCCGGCGCGCGAGCGGCTGGCACGAAGCCGACCCAGCTGCGCTCCATCTCCTCGAACACGGTGTGATCGACCTCGCTCACGTCGGCCGGCAGGCTGGAACTGAAGTCATCGTCGGCGTGGGCGGACTCGGCTGCGGCGCCGGCCGGGGCTGGCACCACCGGCGCCACGACGGCAGGTGGCCGGTTCTTCACGATCACCGCCATGCGCGAGCGCAGTTCGGCCAGGCCGGTCGGCGACCAGTCCCAGACCAGCCGCTCCAGTTCGGTCAGCGCGGTGGCGACGACGCGCACCGGCAACGCCTCGAAGCCGGCCAGGCCCTCGGTGCGCAGCGTGCGCTCGACGGCGGCGAGGTGGCGCATCAGCTGCCGCGACGTCGGGTGCTGGCTCAGCAGCGCGTGCAGGTCGCGCTTCATGTGGCGGACCTGCTTGCGGCTCTTCTCGCGGGCCCCGGCCCGGAGGCTGCTCTCCGAGGCGCCCAACGTGAAGCCGCCTTCGTCGAGCCTGATCGGCTTTTGGAGGAACTGACGCACCGACGACATCGATTGGCCGAGTTGGGATTTCAGGACTTGCAGCATGGTCGTCACCCAAAGGGGGAATGACGCCGATTCTTTCAAACGCCGGTGCGCGCGACCACCGCCGACTCGCGGGAGTGAATTTGTCGCAACCGCTGGCGTTCGGCTGGCCGGTCGTGAGGCGCGTCACGCCCAGGGATCGTAGCTGCCGATGCTCCACAGGTGGCCCTCGGGATCGAAGCAGCTGAAGCCGCGACCGCCGTAGTCCTCGTCCTTGAGCGCCAGCGAGATCTTTGCGCCGGCGGCGACGGCGCGTGCATGCACCCCGTCCGTGTCGGGCACGACGAGGTAGGTGCTCTGCGTCTGGAAGCCGCCGACCTCGTCCGGCTGCTTCATCAGCTGGCCGTATTCGTTCGCGCGCGCCGAGCCGAGCATGACCATGCCGCCGCCGAGCACCAGCTGGGCGTGCGCGATACCGCCTTCGCCGTCGGGCACGACGAGGTGCTGTTCGAAGCCGAACGTGCGGCACAACCAGTCGATGGCGGCGGGCGCATCGCGGTAGCGCAGGCAGGGAATCGCGGTCGAGGGGGTCGGCATGGCGTGCTCCGAAAGTGGCGAGAATCAGCATCATGCAGCTTCACTACTACCCCAGCAACGCCAGCATGGTGCCGCACCTCGTGCTCGAAGAAATCGGCGCGCCCTGCGAGCTCGTGCTCGTCGATCGGCGCGAGAGCGCGCACAAGTCGGCCGCGTATCTCGCGCTGAACCCGAACGGGCTGATTCCGGTCTTCATCGATGGCGATCTGGTGCTGTACGAGACCGCGGCGATCTGCCTGCACCTGGCCGACACGCACCCGCAGGCCGCGCTCGCGCCGGCGCTCGGCACGCCCGCCCGCGCGCACTCCTACAAGTGGCTGATGTGGCTCACGAACACGCTGCAGGCCACGCTGATCGTGTACTTCTACCCGGAACGCTGGGCCGAAACACCGGAAGCCGTTGAGCAGGTCAAGGCGCATGCCGAGGCTAGGATCGGCGGCATGCTCGACCAGCTCGACGCGGAGCTTGCGCGCGTCGGTGGCGCGTGGTTCACGGGCGAGTCGTTCAGCGTGCTCGATCCCTATGTGCTGACGCTGTGCCGCTGGACCCGTGGCTTCGGCCGCCCGGCGCGCAAGCTGCCGAACCTCGGGCCGTATCTTCAGCGTGTGCTCGCGCGTCCCGCTTCGCAGCGCGTGTTCGAGCGTGAAGAGCTCGCGCAGCCTTGGGTCTGATTGCGCCGGGTCACGCAGCAGTCAGCAACGCGAGGGCGACCGTCACTGCCGCCTGCCCGAGTTCGAAGTAGTGGGTGTGGGCATCGGCGCCGATGCACTGGTCGCGCCAGCCGTCGTGGCTGCGCAGGGTTGGCGCGTAGTCTTCTTCCGGAAACTGAAGCGCCGTCGGTTGCGCGCCGCCGGCGCTCGCCCACAGCCAGCGCCCGACATAGTCGCCGCTGCCCCACAGGTTGATCCAGCGCACGGCCCCGAGCGCCGCCGGGCTCGGGCCACGGTGCGGCCCGTTCACGTTGCCGAGCACCCATCCGTACATCACCGGGAAGCGCAACGCATAGAGCTGGCGCAACGGGCTGCCCACCGTGAGCAGGCGGACGTGCCCGCGCAGGCGCGCACCGAGCGCAACGAGCGCGTCGCCCGCCGCCTGCCCGGGCCGCAGCAGCCGTTCGCGCTGCTGCAGGTAGCGCAGCAGGTCGGCGGTGATCACGGTGCCCTGGCTGTGCGAGACGATCGCGATCTCGGTGTGGCCGGCGGTGATCACGCGCTCCAGCAGCGCGACGTAGCGCTCGACGATCTGCACCCGCGAGATCGCATCGCGCGGGAACTCGCGGAAGTGGTTGTCGACGTCGAGCGCGGCGTCCAGCGGCGCGCGCAGCGCCCGCACCTTCTTGAAGGCCATGCCGCCGATCGCGATCAGCCCGGCCGCGCCGCCGCTGAGGGCGAGCACGAGCGAGGCGAGCGCCTTGTTCGACGTCGACTGTGTCGATGACCAGGACTCGAGCAGCGGGTCGGTGAGGGCATGCACCTGCGTCGTGATCGCGGCGATGCAGTTGCCGTCGCTGGCCGCGGCACGCTCTGCGGTGGTGCAGGTCTGGTGGTCGGCCCACTGTTGCCACTGGCTCGCCGCGAGCACCAGAGCGGCCACCAGCAGCAGCGGCAGCAGCAGCCAGCTCCACCAGCAGGCGAGCCGCTCGATGGCGCGGTTGCCCAGCGTCAACCAGCGGCCCAGGCGCGCCGACTGGACGCCTTCGACGGCACGCACCTCGATCAACAGGCTCGGCAGGAACGACAGCGCGATGAAGCCCAGCAACACCAGCAGCGCCAGCGCCACTGGCGCAAAGTTTTCGGTGCTGTTGACCAGGCGCTGCTGGACGAACTCCGCCGCCGGCATCGTCGTGCTGCCGAACCACCAGGGCGTGTAGTGCAGGTCGGCGGCGAGCGATTTCAACGGCGCGGCGAACATCGTCCAGGCCGTCATCGTGAACGCGAGAAAGATCCCGAGCGAGACGAACAACCCGAGGCGGCCGGTCACGACCGCCTGCTGCACGGTGGTCGTTGCATCGTCCTTCGCGGATCGTGGACGCGCGGCCCGCCCGGCCAGCATGCCCGCAACGACAATGCCGACGATAAGCGGCGTGATCAGCATCCAGAGCGCCACCTGGCCGAGCAGCAGGCCTTCCACCGCATTGAGCACGCCCAGCGCCCAGCCGTCCCAGTTGTTCATCCCGAACAACTGACCGCCCCACAGCACCAGCGCGAGCGTGAGCGCCAGCAGCAGCCGGCCGATGCCGAGCACGGCCCGAAACCGCCGCTCGCAAAAGCGCAGCAGCCCGTCGTGCAGCACGACGATCACCACGATCCAGGCCGCCATCAGCCACGGCGCGGCGGTGGGCCAGTGCGAGCCGACGAGCCAGACCAGCGCGATGGCGGCCAGCACGCCGGGCACGATGCAGGCGAGCGACGCCTTCAACCACGACGCCTTGCCGCGATAGACCCACAGCGCCGCGACCACCACGCTCAGCACGGCGAGGAGCCCCGCGGCCAGCGAGCCGAGCGCGTGGCCTGCGAGCACACCGCGCGGCAGCACCAGCAGCGCACACACGACGAGCTGCAACGACACCAGCGCGAGCCAGCGCGAGTAGAGCCAGTCGGCGTTGCGCTGGAAGAAGTTCAGCCACTGGAGCGGCCGGTTCTTGGGGAATGTCGTCGCCGCCAGGCCGACGGCGTCGGCGCCGAGTTTGGACAGGTGGAACAGCAGCGTGAACAGCTCGCTGACGATGCGCGGCGCACTGCTCGACAGGCGCGACAGGTCGGCCCAGTGCATCTCGAACACGTCCAGGCGCGTGCCGTCGCCCGCCTGCACTTCGAAGCACGGCGCTTCGTAGACGGCGGGGCTCGGCCCTTGGGAGGGCACCGCTCGGGCTTTGGCAAGCAGGTAGTCGGTGTAGCGCACGCCTTCGTCGGCCGTCGGCCCGCTGTTGGGCGCCGTGCCCCCGGCGCTGTTGGGCAACGGCGCGGCCGCGGTTCGATGGCGTGGGTCACCACCGAGGTCGGGTTCGAGAAAGTCGCTGCCGCGCGACTGCCGCAGCGACTTGACTACGCCCCCGATGCCCGTCGCCTCCCAGCGCGCGTAGCCGCTCGCCGGCAGCAGGTGCGGCACCTCGATCGGCAGCGCGCTGCGTTGCACGCGACCGCGTCGCGCATGCGCCAGTTGCGCCGCCACGGCCGCCGCCGTTTCGCCGCGCACCTGGTCGGCCACGCCGTGGACGACGATCACCGCGGTCGGTGGCTTCGAGGGGTTGGCACCCGCACTCATCCGCGCAGCTTATGCCAAGAGGGGACGCCGGCCATCCCCAATGCGCGGGTTGGCCATCCATCACGCACCTCTCA
The DNA here is from genome assembly GCA_040004785.1 of Burkholderiales bacterium. GTDB lineage: Bacteria > Pseudomonadota > Gammaproteobacteria > Burkholderiales > Burkholderiaceae_C > LMDS01. The sequence continues at coordinate 8,690 of JBDUAG010000029.1, forward strand.
ACACCGCTTCGCCAGGCGCGCGCTCCAGTGCTCGGTCAGCGGTGTGACCGGTTTGGCCAGGCGCCGCTCATTCAACAGGGCGCGGCCCACCGCCGGGTCGCCGCCGTGTGCCGCGGCGGCGATCAGGGTCTGGTCGATCAGGTCACGCTGCGCATGGCTGCCGCCGAAGTGATGCGCCACCGTGCGCAGCGGGTACAGCAGCGCGCAGCACGCGGCCGCGTCGTGCTGCGTGAAGGCGAGCAGGCCCTGCATCAACGGAATGCCGACCTCGCTGGCCATGAGCCGGTTGTCGGCGCTGCCGCCGGCGTTGGCGAGATCGGTGCAGGCGGTGAGCAGCGCCTGCGCGCGGGCCATCTCGCCGCTGCCGAGCAGGGCCAGCAGGGCATGGACATCGTTGAAGGCGTAGTGCCCGGCGTGGGCGACCGGGTCGGCCCACTCGGCGGCCAGCGCGTGCCAGCGCGCGCCCACATCGACGCCGAGCAGATGCAGGCGCCACAGCAGCGCGGAGGCGTCCAGCCATTGCAGGTTGACGGTGGCGGCACTGCCGGCCATGTGCGCGTCGAACAGCGCCAGTGCGGCGGCGGTGTCCAGCGTCTCGAGCTGGAACAGCGCGAGGTGCCACCACAGGTGCACGGCCAGGCCGTTCTCGGCCCAGTCGCCGCGGCGATCCTGCAACCAGGCGGCGCCTGCCTTGTGCCGGCCCTGCATCTCCATCACATGGGCGACGGCATGCACGGCCCACGGCCCGCGCGCGTCGCGCTCAAGCGCTTCCCGGCCGGCCTGCTCGGCCTGCGAATAGAGGTTGCACTCCTCCAGGCCGAACGCATGCATGCCGAGCACATAGGGCTGCAGCGGGTCGTCGTGCGCCCACTCGGGCAGCACCCGGGCGACGCGGGCGCGCAGGTTGCGCGCGTCGCCGCGGTAGAAGTCGAACAGGTGCGCTGCGGTCAGCGCGAGCAGATCGCGCGGGTGGTCTTGCAGCAGCGCGTCCCAGCGCGCGCAGGCCTCGCGCCAGCGGCCTTCGACGGCCGCCTGCGCGGCGTCGAAGTGCCCTCGCTCGTGGGGCGGTGCGCCGGCCATCAGCGGTGCGGCCTCGTCGAGCAGCTGGCGCGCGTCGGCCACCATGCCCGGCTCGGTGAGCGTCAGGATGAACACCGCCTTGATGATGCGCGCGAGGCCCCACCCTGGGTCGGCGGCGATGGTGGCGTCGAACGCAGCGATCGGGTCGCCGTAGAACGAGACCAGGTGCCACAGCCCGTGTTCGTGCGCGTCGCGGGCGACGATCGACGAGGTGCCCGATGGCGTGTTGCGCAGGTCGATCATTGAGGGGCTCCTTGGTCAGCGAGAACGGGGTGGCTCGGGCCACGGCCGCTGCGGCGGGCGCAGCCGTTCCCACGCACGGGAGAGTTGCAGCACGCCGAGGTCGTCGAAGCGCTGGCCGACGATCTGCAGCCCGATCGGCAGGCCGCTCGCGGTGTAGCCGCAATTGATGCTCGACGCCGGCTGCTCGCTCATGTTGAACGCGAGCGTGAACGCGATGTGCTCGAACGGCGTGGCCGGGTCGTTGGTCGGGCCGGCGAAGGTGGCGGCGTAGGCCGGCATCGGCGCAGTCGGAGAGAGCACGAAATCGAACGGCGCGCAGGCGCTCACTGCCGCGTCGCGCATCGCGCCCATCTGGCTGTAGCCGCGAAACACGCGCTCGCCGGAAAGGCCTTCGCCGCCGCGCGCCCACTCGCTGATGTAGGGCAGCACCTTGGCGCGGCGCGCCTCGGGCAGCGCGCTCATGTCGAGCCAGCTGCGGGTGCGCCAGAAGTCGTCCATGCCGGCGATCATCGCGCGCGTCATGAACGGCGGCATCGGCTCGACAATCGCGCCAGCGGTTTCGAACGCGCGTGCCGCGGCTTCGATGGCCGCGCGCACTTCGGGCTCGGCGGCGATGCCCCAGCCCGCGTCCAGCATCAGGCCGAGGCGCAGGCCCTTGACGTCGCGGGCCAGGTTGCACCAGTCGATGGCCTGGTACGGCAGGCTCATCGTGTCGCGCGCGTCGGGTCGGCTCAGCGTGGCCATCAGCAGCGCCGAATCGGCGACCGTGCGCGTCATCGGCCCCGCGACGCGGCCGGCATACGGCGGGAAGATCGGGATGCGCCCGAGGCTGGGCTTCAGCGCGAAGATGCCGCACCAGCCGGCCGGCAGGCGCACCGAGCCGCCGATGTCCGTGCCCACGTGCAGCGGGCCGTAGCCAGCCGCCGCCGCGGCGGCGGCACCGGCGCTGCTGCCGCCCGGGTTCTTGCTCAGGTCCCACGGGTTGCGCGTGAGCGCGTGAAAGCTCGACAGCCCCGACGACAACATGCCGTAGTCCGGCATCGTCGTCTTGCCGAGGATCACCGCCCCCGCCTCGCGCAGCCGCGCGGCGGGTGGGGCATCGCGCTCGGCGGGCGCGAGCAGCGTGGCCGCGGTGCCGAGGGGCACGGGCACGCCCTGGGTCGCGATGTTCTCCTTGATCGTGACCGGCACGCCGTCCAGCGCACCGCGCGGCGCGCCTTTCAGCCAGCGCGCCTGCGAGGCCTCGGCCTGCGCGAGCGCCTCGTCGGCCTCGAACGCGTAGGTCGCATGCAGGTGCGGCTCCCACTGGCGGATGCGCGCGACGACGGCGCGCGTCACCTCGACCGGCGAGAGCTGCTGGCCGCGGTAGGCCGCGAGCAACTCGACCGCGCTCAGATCATGCAGATCAGACATCTCGTTGCCAGGCGCTCATTGCCAGGAGAGCGCCGCCAGGTCGTTCGCGAAGATCGGCGAGCTGCTCCACAGCCCCTTGAGCTGCTTCTTGCCGACCGCGAACTGCGGCAACTGGTACAGGTAGACGTTGACCGAGTCGGTCGCGAGCTGGCGCTGGATGTCGCCGATCAGCTTCAGGCGGCCCTTCGCGTCGGTCGTCGAGTTGTACTTCGCGAACAGCTCGTTGTAGGCCTTCGAGTTGTAGCCCCAGTAGTAGGCCGGGTCGGCGTAGCGGTCGAAGTCGAGCGGCTCGACGTGGCTGATCACGGTCAGGTCGAAGTTGCCCTTGAACGCGCCCGAGAGCCACTGCGCCCACTCGACGTTCTCGATCTTCGCGACGATGCCGACCTTGGCCAGCTCGGAGGCGATGATCTCGCCGCCCTTTCGCGCATAGGCGGGCGGCGGCAGCGTCAGCGTCACGTTGAGCGGCGTCGCGACGCCCGCCTCCTTGAGCAGCGCCCGGGCCTTCTCCGGGTTGTAGGGATTGACGGCGGTGAGGTCGACGTAGCCGGCATCGCTCGGCACCATGTGGCTGCCGATCGGCGTGCCGAAGCCCTCCTGCGCACCGTCGATGATCGCCTTGCGGTCGATCGCGGCGGCGAGCGCGCGGCGCACGCGCACGTCGTCGAAGGGCTTCTTGCGGTTGTTGATGCTGACAATCGTCTTGCCTTCGGTGCCACCTGGCGTGACGATGAAGCGCGCGTCGTTCTTGAACTGCTTCGCATCCTGCGGCAGCAAGCCGCGCGGAATGCCGTCCAGATCGCCTGCGAGCAATCCGGCGACCTGCGCCGACGAATCGCTGATGAAGCGGAACGTGACCTTCTTCAACTTCACGGCCGGCGCGTTGCGGTAGGCGTCGTTCTTCACCAGCGTCACCGACGAACCCTTGGCCCAGCTGTCGAACTTGAACGGCCCGGTGCCGATCGGCTTGGTCGAGGTCGTCGCGGCGCTCTTCGGGTCGAGGATCACCGCGGTGTTCTCGCCCATGCGGAACAGGAAATTGCCGTCGGCCTGGTTCAGCACCACGATCACGGTGGTCGGGTCGGCCACCTCGATGCGGCTGATGTTGTCGAACACCGCCTTCTTCGCCTTGTTGGTCGAACCCTCGGCCTTGGAGCGCTCGAAGCTGAACTTCACGTCCGATGCATCGAAGGCCTCGCCGTCGTGGAACTTCACGCCCTTGCGCAGCTTGAAGGTGTAGCTGCGGCCGTCCGGGTCGATCGTCCAGCTCTCGGCCAGCAGTGGAGTGATGCTGCCGTCCATGTTGATCTTGGTCAGGCCTTCCAGCACGTTGAAGTGGACCACCTCGCCGATCGCCGCGGCCGCCGCGACGGTCGGGTCCAGGCCGGTGGGTTCGAGCGGCATGCCGAGCACGACACTGCCGTCCTTGCGGGCCTGGGCGAGTGCCGCGGGGGCGTAGGCAACGGCGGCGGCGCAGAGCGCAACCACGGTCAGCGCTGTGACGGTATGGGGATGAGAGGTCATCGGTTCACTCCTGAGGCATGGGGTTCGTTGCCGGGATCGACTCTAGCGGAACGCGCGTCGGGAACAGCCGCCAGCAGCGAGCGCGTGTAGGCATGGGCCGGGCGCTGCAGCACCTGGTCGGTCGGGCCCATCTCGACGATCCGGCCGGCCTGCATCACGGCGACCTCCATGCACACGTGGTCGACGACCGCCAGATCGTGGCTGATGAACAGGTAGGTGATGCCGAACTCCGCCTGCAGATCGGCCAGCAGGTTCAGCACCTGCGCCTGCACCGAGACATCGAGCGCGCTGACCGGCTCGTCGGCGACGATCAGCTTCGGCCGCGTGATCAGTGCGCGTGCGATCGCGATGCGCTGGCGTTGCCCGCCCGAGAACTCGTGCGGGTATTTCCCGACATCGCTGGCGCGCAGGCCGACGGCGTCCAGCGCTTCGGCAACGCGCCGCTGCACATCAACCGTGGCCACGCCGATCAGCGGTTCGGCGACGATCCGACCGACACGCTGGCGCGGATCGAGCGAACCATACGGGTCCTGGAACACCATCTGAAAGTCGCGCCGCGCCGCGATCAGCGCGTCGGCCGGCAGCGCATTCAGGTCGCGGCCGAGCAGCCGGACACTGCCCGAGGTTGGCGCTTCGAGCGCCATCACGAGGCGCGCCAGCGTCGATTTGCCCGAGCCCGATTCACCGACGATGCCCAGGCTGCGGCCGGCCTGCACCGTGAAACTCACGCCGCGCAGCGCCTCCACGACCGGCGCCGGCTGAAACAGGCTCTCGCGCGGCAGGTGGTAGCGCTTGACCAGGTCGCGCACGTCGAGCAGCGGTTCGATGGGGGCGGATGCGGGCAC
>JBDUAG010000415.1:0-4066 GCA_040004785.1 Burkholderiales bacterium
CGCGAGTTGATCCGAATAGCTGCGCCAGAGTTTCCACGCGTAGCCGACGAACCCGCCGTTCAGCAGCACTGCCGCCACGAGGTAGACCACGCCGCTCATCCCGGTGACGAACGGCAGCAGGGTGCCGGCGAACAGCACCAGCGTGTACAGGAACACGTGCAGCCGCGTGAACTCGGCGCCGTGCGTGACCGGCAGCATCGGCAAGCCGCTCTTGCGGTAGTCCTCGGCGCGGTACAGTGCCAGCGCCCAGAAATGCGGCGGCGTCCACAGGAAGATGATGAGGCACATGATCAGCGCCTCGTACCCGACATCGCCGCGGATCGCGGCCCAGCCGAGCACCGGTGGCATCGCCCCCGAGGCGCCGCCGATGACGATGTTCTGCGGCGTCATCGGCTTGAGCAGCACGGTGTAGATCACCGCGTAGCCGACGAAGGTGGCAAACGTGAGCCACATCGTCAGCGGATTCACCGCGACATACAGCAATGCACTGCCGGCGGCGCAGAGCAGACCGGAGAAGGTGAGCGTCTGCGTGTTGGTGAGTTGGCCGCGCGCCGTCGGGCGCCACGCCGTGCGGGCCATGCGCGCGTCGATGCGCTGCTCGACCAGGCAGTTGAACGCCGCGGCGGCGGCGGCAACGAGCCAGATGCCAGCGGTGGCGGCGAGCGCAAGCTTGAGGTCGGGCAGCCAAGGCACGGCCATCAGCATGCCGATCACCGCGCAGAACACGATCAGCTGCACCACGCGCGGCTTGGTCAGCGCGTAGAACTGCCGCGCGCGCGACGGCAGCGAGGTGCCCGCGCCGGTGGGCGAGGTGATGGTGTCGGTGGTCATGGGGAAACGCGCATTTTACGGAACCTGCTTGCCCGTGCCTGCGCGGGCCCGGGTGATCAGCAACGCGAGCAGCGTCACCAGCGCCGCCGCGCCGGCGGTGTGCGCGACCGCGCCGATCAAAGGCCAGCCGAGCACGACGTTCGAGAGGCCGCTGAGCACCTGCCACAGCGCCACCGCCGCCATGCTCCAGGCCCAGGGACGCAGGCGCCCGCTGGCATGCAGGCGCCAGGCGAACGCCAGCATCGCGATCAACACGACGTAGGCCATCAAGCGATGCACGTAGTGGATCGTCGTCAGGGCGGCGAACGGCAGCGCGCCGCCGTCCTTGCCGGCGCCGAGCTCGCGCAGCAGCGCGAAGCCGTGCTCGAAATCCATCGCTGGCCACCAGCTGCCCTGACAGGCGGGGAAGCCGTCGCAGGCCAGCACCGCGTAGTTGGTGCTGACCCAGCCGCCGAGCGCGATTTGCAGGGCGCTCAAGCCCGCCAGCACCAGCGCGCCGCGGACCAGGCCGCGCGAAACCGGCAGCGGCTCATCTTGCGGCACCTGTACCGCGAGCAGCACCAGCAGCACCATGCCGCCGAGCAGGTGCAGCGTCACGACGAGCGGGTAGAGCTTCATCGTCACCGTGAGCGCGCCGAACGCGCCTTGCACGCAGACCCAGACCAGCGTCGCCAGCGCCCACCAGCGCTTGCGCGCATGTGGCCAGCTCAGCACGACGAGCACGACGATCAACGCACCGACCCCGGTGGCGAGGTAGCGGTGGATCATCTCGACCCAGGCCTTGCCGTGCGTTACCGGCCCTTCCGGCAGCACGCTCTGCGCCGCGCCGATCTGCGCGTGCGCGCCGAGCGGGCTCGCGCTGCCGTAACAGCCGGGCCAGTCGGGGCAACCCAGACCCGAATCGGTGAGCCGAGTGAAGGCGCCGAAGAGCACCAGATCGAAGGTGAGGCACAAGGTCAGCACCGTCAGCGCGCGCAGCCGTGCCGATGATCCCTTGCCGCGCTGGCGGCGCCACACCCACGCCATCGGCGCAAGCGCGAGCAGCGCGCCCGCGAGCAGGATGCCGGCGATCGGTGCCAGATCGTAGGGCGCGACGGGCGTCACTCAGCGCCCCGGCTTGTCCCAGCCGGCGGACGCGCGCAGCAACTTCTCGACATCGCGCTTGAGCTTGCCCGGCTCGGGCTCGGCGGGTGATCGCATCATCCAGTTGCCGAGCGGGTCGACGACATAGAGATGATCGGTGAGCGCATGGCCGGTGGCCGGCGCCAGCCACGCCGAGAGCGCACTCGTCGGCACGCGCAGCACGGTGATCGCGGTATTGGTGCGGATCGCGTCCACCGTCTGCGCGCGCGGCAGCGCGTCGTCGGCGATCAGCCAGACCTTGTCGAGCCGATCCTTCTCGCGGCCCAGCGTCTCGCGCAATTGGCGCTGCAACCACAGGTGCTTCTCGCACACCGCGTCGCAGGCGCCGCCGGAGACAACGACGAGCAACCACTGGCCCTTCAGCGACTCGGCCTTCACCGCCGCGCCCTTCAGATCGGTGAGCGGCAGATCGGCCGGCATCGGGCGCAGCGGCGTGATCAGCTCGCTGTAGTTGGTGCGGCCGTCGGGCCGAATGACGTAGAAGGTGATGTACGAGGCGATCACCGGCGCCGCGCAGATCGCCAGCACCAGGAGCATCTTCAGCCGGCCCGTGGCGGTGCGCCGCGTGTCGTCGACGAGCGCAGGCGGCTGCATCGAGTGCACTGCGAAGCTCAGCGGAGCCGGGTCAGGCGCGGCGGAGCCGGGGGCGGACGAGTTGGAACCAGACATAGAGACCTGCCATGAGCGCACACAGCGCGAACCACTGGAACGCGTAGCCGTAGTGCTTTTGAACATCGACCGCGGGGCGCGGCCATTCGCGCAACAGGCCGTCGCCAGCCGTCGCCGGCGAGTCGGACTGCTGCACCGAGAGCGGCGCCAGACTCAGCCCCGACTCGGCCCCGAACGCATCGACGTCGAGATTTTGCCGGATCGGCCCGTCGCCACCCGCCGCGAACTCGTAGAGCCGTGACGGCGGCGGGGCGATCACGCCCAGCACCTCGACATCGCCCGGCGGCGTGGGCACGGCGGGCAGCAGGGTGCGGTCGCGCAGATCGCGCGGCACCCAGCCGCGCTGGACCAGCACCGCCTCGGGGCGGTCGGCGAGTTGCAACGGCGTGACGACGTAGAAGCCGACGCGCGCGTGCATCTGCCGGTTCTCGAGGAACACGGTGCGCCCGGGTACCCACCGGCCGCGCAGCCGCACCGGCCGGTAGTGCTGCGGCTCGGCCTGCTCGGGCGTGCGCGCGAGTTCGGCGTCGCTGAGCGTGGACAGCTTGGCGCGCGAGTCGAGCGCATCCTGCAGCGCGACCTTTTGCGCCGCGCGGCGCAGTTGCCATGCACCGAGGTTGGCGGTGAGCATGACGCCGAGCACGGTCGCGACGAGGACGGCGAGCGCGCGTCCGGAAGCGTTCAATGCCATCGCGATGCGCGCGGCGGATAATCGCACCGCATGACATACCTGATCGGCATTGCCTTCATCGGCATCCTCGGCGCACTCGTGATGGCCGGCGTCTTCATGATGCGCGACGGCCGCGACGGCAAGCCGAAAAGCGGCAGCATGATGCGTGCACTCGCGGTGCGCGTGGGCTTGTCGGTGCTGTTGTTCGCATGCGTCCTGTTCAGCTGGTGGGCCGGCTGGATCCACCCCACAGGCATCCCGCTCGGCAAGTGACTGACCCAAAAGCAAACGCCGCGTTCAGCGGCGTTTGTGGTTTGTGCTCCGGATGGCGTCAGAGCCAATAGACCACGATGTAGAGGCCGAGCCAGACCACGTCCACGAAGTGCCAGTACCACGCAGCGCCCTCGAAACCAAAGTGGCGCTGCGGCGTGAAGTGGCCCTTCATCAGCCGGATCGTGATGAACAGCAGCATCAGCATGCCGACGAACACATGGAAGCCGTGGAAGCCGGTGAGCATGAAGAAGGTCGAGCCGTAAGCGCCCGACGACAGCTTCAGGTTCAGTTCGGTGTACGCATGGTGGTACTCGAAGATCTGGAAGCTGAGAAACAGGATGCCCAGCAGCACGGTGATCCACATGAAGGCGATCGTCCGGGCTCGGTGGCCGGCAACGAGCGCATGGTGGGCGATCGTCAACGTGACGCCCGAGCTCAGCAGCAGCAGCGTGTTGATGGTCGGGATCGGCCACGGGCCCA
>JBDUAG010000416.1:0-4061 GCA_040004785.1 Burkholderiales bacterium
TGCGCAACCCTTTCCTCGGCGCGGGTGCGCGGCTCGCGCGCTACATCCGCAACGAGCCGCCGCGCGGCATGATCCGCAGCGCGGTCGACAACCTGAAGGCCGGCGGCCAGCTCGTGCTGTTCCCTGAGGGCACGCGCACGCTTCAACCGCCGATCAACCCGTTCCGTCCCGGCATCACCTTGATCGCGCACATGGCGCAGGTGCCGATCCAGACCGTCTTCATCGAGACGCCGTCGCCCTACCTCGGCAAGGGCTGGCCGATCTGGCGCACGCCGCAATTTCCGGTCGTGTTCAGCGCACGACTGGGAGCACGCTTTGCTCCCGAGGCCGATCACATGGGCCTGCTGAAGCGACTCGAGACCTACTTCGCTGCCGAGCTGACGCCGACGTGAACGCCTCCACCACGCACCTGCTGCTGATCCCCAGCTACAACACCGGGCCGAAGGTGTTCGAGACGGTGCGTGCCGCGCGCGCGCACTGGAACCCGGTGTGGGTGGTCACCGATGGCAGCACCGACGGCACGCCCGCCGTGCTGCGCCAGATGGCCGATGCCGACCCAGGCCTGCAGCTGATCGCGCTGCCGGCCAACGGTGGCAAGGGTGCGGCCGTCTTGCACGGCCTGAATGCCGCGCGCGCGGCCGGCTTCACGCACGCGCTGACGATGGACTCCGACGGCCAGCACCCGGCCGACCTGATCCCGGAGTTCATGCAGGCCTCGATCGCGCGGCCCGAGACCATGGTGCTCGGCCGCCCGGTGTTCGATGCTTCGGCACCACTGCTGCGCGTGCGCGGCCGGCGCGTCTCGAACTGGTGGACCAACCTCGAAACACTCGGCGCCGGCATCGACGATTCGCTCTACGGCTTTCGCGTCTACCCGATCCCCGACCTGATCGCGGTGATGCGCCGCCAGCCGTGGATGCGGCGCTTCGACTTCGACACCGAAGCCGTCGTGCGCCTCGCCTGGCGCGGTGTCAAGCCGCTCAACATGGCGGCGCCGGTCAAGTACCTGACGGCCGAGGAGGGCGGTGTTTCGCACTTCCAATACGGCCGCGACAATGTGCTGCTGACCTGGATGCATCTGCGCCTGATGCTCGAGTTCGTGCTGCGGCTGCCCGTGCTGCTGTGGCGCCGCTCGATGCGGCGGCCGCCGTTCCAGCGCTGATCGACCTGGCGCGTTCCCGCCGTCAGTGCCCGACGATCGCGTTCTTCATCTTGGCGAGGATCGCTGCCAGCTCGGCCTTCTCGCGCGGCGGCACCTTGAACTTGTCGAATGACTTGACCAGGTCCTCGATCAGCGCATCGAATTCATCGTCGCGAATCTCCATGCCTTCGTGCGCGGCCGACATGTCGGCGCCCTTGTAGACGCAGGGGCCGCCGATGCGCTCGCAGACTAGATCGACGAGGTTCTTCTTCACCTGCGGCAGGCCGGCCAAGGTAAAGCGCAGGTTGATGCGGTAGTCGGCCGCGATGTTGCCGATCGCGTCGCCGACCACCGCGTCGATCGCGGGGAGGCCGCCGATGCGCTCATACAGGCTGGGTTCGGGCGGCGGCGTTGTGGTGCAGCCTACGAGCGCCAACAGCGCGCCGACGATCACGAGTTTGTTCTTCACGCTCTACACCATGCCGCCATTGATCGAGATGATTTGCCCGCTGATGTAGCCCGCCTCTTCCGACGCGAGAAACGCCACCAGCGCCGCCACCTCGTCGGGGCTGCCGCTGCGCTTCATCGGCACCAGGCGTTCGATCGTCGCCTTGTCGAACGTGCCCTCGGCCATGCCCGATTCGATGATGCCCGGCGCGACCGCGTTGACGGTGATGCCGCGGCTCGCGAGTTCGAGTGCGAGCGCCTTGGTCGCGCTGTTCAGTGCGCCCTTGGCGGCGGCGTAGTTCACCTGGCCGCGGTTGCCCGTCAGCGCCGCCACCGACGAGATGTTGACGATGCGGCCCCAGCGGGTGCGGATCATCGGCAGCGTCAGCGGCTGCGTCACGTTGAAGAATCCGTTCAGCGAGACATCGATGACATGCTGCCACTGTTCTGCGCGCAGCGCCGGGAACACCGCATCGTCGTGCGTGCCGGCGTTGTTGACGAGCACCTGGATGGGGCCGGCTTCGAGCAGGCGCGCACAGGCCGCATGCGTTGCCTCGCGGTCGGTCAGATCGAATGCGACCGCTTCGGCGCTGCCACCGGCGGCGACGAGTTCGTCGGCCAGTGACTGCGCGGCCTTGATCCGGCTGTTCGCATGCACGACGACGTGCAGGCCATCCCGCGCGAGGCGCTGCGCGATCGCGCGGCCGAGGCCGCCGCTGGCGCCGGTGACGAGGGCACGTTTGCTCGGGGTCGTGGTCATGCGGCGATCGGCGTGTTCAGGACCACGGCCGCGCGGCCTTCGGCGATCGCGCAGCCGGCCTGGCTGACGTGGAAGGTGTAGAGGATCTGCTGCGCGTCGCCGGCCTGGCGCGTGGCCTCGATGCGCAGATCGTCATCGGTCAGATCGTCGAGCCGCAGCACATGCAGCTGCACACCGCGCGCGCTCGCCAGAAAGCCCGGCGTGGCTGGCCGGCCGGTGGCCTGGCCGACGAGCGCGCCGTGCAGCGCCATCGCCTGCGCCGCGTACTCGATCGCGACCGGCGCCAGCAGCCCGCGGCGCGTGCGCAGCGGGTGCTGCGGGTCGCGGTGGTTGGTCGCGGCGCACACGATGTGGTGCTCGTCCCACGCGAGCATCCGCGTCAGCAGGCACATGCGGCCACTGTGCGGAATGAGCTGCGCGATGGCGTCGTGCGCGAGCGTGGCGGGCGGCGTCATGCCAGATCGATGCGCAGGCGCAGCTGCGGCAGGTAGTCGAGCACGATGCGCTGCCTCGCGCGCGGCCGCGCGAGGGCCGCCAGCAGGGGCAGGGCACAGGCCGCCGGGATCGCTCGGCGCAGCGCTTCGAGGGTCGGGTCGTCGCAGCGGCTCGGGTCTGCTGCCGACGATTCGAGCGTGAAGGTCACCTCCGCCAGCGTCAGCGCGTTCGGCTCCGGCGCGAGCACGAGCGCCGCGCCGAAGTGATCGGGCAACGGGCGCTTGGCGTGCAGCGGCTCGGGGTAGGGCGAGTCGCTCGCGACCAGCAGCACCGGCAGGCCCGTGAGCTGCGCCGATGTGGCGGCCTCGATCAGGCCGGCGCTGAAGCTGCCGTCGAACGCGCACAGGCTGGTCGACGAGGCGCGGCTCGCGACGGCGATGTGCCAGCAGCCTGCCGCGGCGTTGTGCACCGAGTTCGTGAAGCGTGTCGGCGAGACCATCGGCGCCGGCGTGGCCAGCGTTTCGCACAGCGCATGGCAGTTCACGCCTTCGCCGCTGCTGGAAGTGAACACCGTGGCGAGGGTGGCCGGATCGAGCTGCGCCTGCGAGACGGCCTCGTCGGCAATCGCCAACGCCAGCTTCACGGCGGCGCCGGCACGGCGGCGCTCTGCCGGCGGCAGGCGCGCCGGCGGCGGCAACACGGTGGGTGCACCTTCGTGCGCTTGCACCCCGCGCATCACGTCGCGCGCGCTCGCCCATGAGGCCAGTCCAGGGCCGAGCAGGCCGATGCCCTGCACCCAGACGCGCAGACCGCTCATTCGACGCCTCCGAACACCAGGCTCGCGTTCGAGCCGCCGAAGCCGAACGAATTCGACAGCACGCGGCGCACCGGTGCGCGGCGGTTGGTCTGCAGGTAGTTCAGGTGCAGCGCAGGATCGCGCTGCCGCAGGTTCAGGCCCGCCGGCATCAGGCCGTTCTCGATCGCCAGCATCGCTATCAGTGCCTCGACGCCGCCGGCCGCGCCGAGCGTGTGGCCGGTCGCCCCCTTGGTCGAGCTGCACGGCGTCTGCGTGCCGAAAACGCTGCCAACGGCACGATCCTCGGCGGAGTCGTTGCTCGGCGTCGCGGTGCCGTGCAGATTGAGGTAGTCGATGTCAGCAGCGGTCAGGCCGGCATCTGCCAGCGCCGCGCGCATCGCCGCGATCGCGCCCAGCCCTTCAGGGTGCGGCGTGCTCATGTGGTGGCCGTCGTTGCTCTCGCCGACGCCGAGCAGCCAGCC
>JBDUAG010000030.1:0-13727 GCA_040004785.1 Burkholderiales bacterium
CACCTGCACCTGCACCTGCACCTGCGCCTGCGCCTGCACCTGCGCCTGCGCCTGCACCTGCGCCTGCACCTGCGCCTGCGCCTGCGCCTGCTGCCGGCATCCAGTGGCGCGGCGTTAGCCTTGCCGGGGCGGAGTTCGCGCCAGGCAACTTGCCGGGCACCTTCAACACCGACTACACCTACCCCACGGCTGCAAGCGTCAGCTACTTCAAGGGCAAGGGCATGGACACCGTGCGCCTGCCGTTCCTCTGGGAGCGCCTGCAGCCTTCGCTGAACCAGGGTTTCAATGCGGCAGAGTTGGCGCGGCTGACGGGCTTCGTCCAGCAGGTCACGGCCACCGGCGTCACCGTGATCCTCGACCCGCACAACTACGCACGTTATGGCGGTAACCTGATCGGTTCGGGCGCGGTTCCGAACGCCGCCTTCGCGGATTTCTGGTCACGCCTCGCGACGCAGTTCAAGGGCAACGACAAGGTGGTGTTCGGCCTGATGAACGAGCCGCACGACATGCCGACAGAGCAGTGGCTGGCGGCCGCCAATGCGGCGCTGGCGGCAATCCGCACCGCCGGCGCAAGCAACGCCGTCACGGTGCCCGGCAACGCCTGGACCGGGGCCCACAGCTGGCAGCAGACCTGGTACGGCACGGCCAACGGCAGCGTGATGAAGGGCATCGTCGACCCGGGCAGGAACATGGTGTTCGAAGTGCACCAGTACCTCGACGGCGACTCCTCGGGCACGAGCAGCACGTGTGTCAGCACCACCATCGGCTCCGAGCGGCTGAAGGACTTCACGCTCTGGCTGCGCGCCAACGGCTACCGCGCCTTGCTCGGTGAACTGGGTGGCGCCGCCAACGACACCTGCAACAAGGCCGTGGCCAACATGCTCGACCACTTGCAGGCCAACAGCGATGTGTGGGCCGGCTGGACGTGGTGGGCGGCCGGCCCGTGGTGGGGCAACTACATGTATTCGATCGAACCTTCGGGCACGACGGACAAGCCGCAGATGGCGGTGCTGCAGCCGTACCTCGTCAAGTGAAACGCCGAAGCAACCCGATCAGCGCAAGGCACAGCGCCGATAACATGATTCAGACCGCAAGCAGGGCGCGGGCGATGGCGGCGGGCGCGATGCTCTTCTCGCTCGTGCTCTCCGCCTGCGGCGGCGGCAACGGCGATTCCAGCGCACAGTCGGTTGGCGCTGCGCCTACGCCTGCGCCGGCCCCTTCACCCGCACCGGCTCCGTCGCCTGCTCCAGCCCCAAGCCCCACACCCGGACCCGCGTCGGACCTGATCACCACGGGCAACCCGTTCGCCGACGCGCTGTCTTACCTCGACCCCGACTACGGCGCGAAGGTGGCGCAATCGCTGGGTCGTGTTTCAGCGTCATCCAGCGATGCCACGTTGATCAACGCGGCGGCCAGGTTCCCGACCGCCGTGTGGCTGGACCGCATCGCCGCTGTCGACGGCAACAAGGCAGCCGGTGGCACGATGGGCCTGATCGATCACCTCGAGGCGGCCCTGGCCCAGCAGAAGGCACAGAGCAGCGGCGCACTCAAGCCGATGACCGTGCTGCTCGTCGTCTACGACCTGCCCGACCGCGACTGCGCGGCACTCGCCTCCAACGGCGAGCTGAGCTCGGCCAACAACGGCATGGCGACGTACAAGGCCCAGTACATCGACCGCATCGCCGAGATCTTCGCCCGCCCGGCCTATGCCGGCCTGCGCATCGTCACGGTGATCGAGCCCGATTCGTTCCCCAACATGCTGACCAACGTGAACACGGGCAAGCCCGTGTGCGACGCCGTCGATCAGAAAAAGGTCTACGTCGAAGGCATCCAGTACACGCTCAACAAGCTCTCCGGCCTGAAGAACGTGTACATGTACCTCGACATCGCCCACTCCGGCTGGCTTGGCTGGGACAACAACCGATCCAAGGCCATCACCGGCTACAAGGATCTGGTGAAGGGCGCGACGCCGAGCGGCAGCCTCGGCATCATCCGCGGCTTCGCCAGCAACAGCGCCAACTACACGCCGCTGGACGAGCCGTTCTTCGACGGCACCGACGACAAGGTCAGCACCAGCGGCACGACCCAGTTCTATGAATGGAACCGCATGATCGACGAGCTCACCTACGTCGACAAGCTGCGCAGCGAATTCATCGCGGTGGGCTTTCCGAGCACGCTGTCCTTCGTGATCGACACCTCGCGCAACGGCTGGGGTGGCGCCAAGCGGCCCACGGCCGCGGCGGCCGATGTGGACGACATGCGCATCGACCGGCGCACCGCGCGCGGCAACTGGTGCAACGTCAAAGACACCGGCGTCGGCGAGCGGCCCAAGGCCAACCCGGATGCCACGCGCACCTACCTGGATGCGTTCGTGTTCGTGAAGCCACCGGGCGACTCGGACGGCACCAGCGACAGCACCGCCACGATGCCCAACGCCGAAGGCAAACGCTTCGATCCGATGTGCGGCTCGGGCAACGTCGACGCACTGAGCGGCGCGCCCCACGCCGGCCAGTGGTTCCATGAGCAGTTCCTGATGCTGTTGCGCAATGCCTACCCACCGCTGAATTGAGCCCGAGCCGATGCGACCCGAACACCGACCCTCACGCATGCCGCGGCACCGGCGACGCGTCGCGCTGGCCGCCGCCGGTCTGATCCTCAGCGCCTGCGGTGGCGGGGGCACTGACGACGCGGCCGGCGTTGGCGCAACGACGCCGACGAGCGGCGGCTCGCCCACCCCCACCTCGACCACGGTCTCGCTGTCCGCAACGCACAGCGGCGAAGGCACCTACTACGGCGCCACCGGTGCAGGAAATTGCAGCTTCGACCCCAGTCCGGACAACCTGATGGTCGCTGCCATGAACCACACTGACTACGCCGGCAGCGCTGCCTGCGGCGAGTACGTCGCCGTCACCGGCCCGAAGGGGACGTTGACCGTGCGCATCGTCGACCAGTGTCCCGAGTGCCGGCCCGGTGACATCGACCTCAGCGCCGAGGCGTTCGCGCGCATCGCCGAGCCCGTGGTGGGGCGCGTGCCCATCACGTGGCAGGTGGTCGAGGGCGATGTGCAAGGGCCGGTCGCGTTTCGTTTCAAGGAAGGCAGCAGCCGCTTCTGGACGGCGATCCAGGTGCGCAACCACCGCCTGCCGATCACCGGCCTGGCGATCAAGCCCACGGGCAGCACCAACTGGATCGACGTGGAGCGGCTCGACTACAACTACTTCGTGCACCCGCTCGAGATCGCGCCCGGCGCGTTGCAGGTGCGCGTCACGGCGCTCGGCGGCGCCACGCTGGTGAGCAGCCTGCCCGAGCCGGCGGGCGGCGTGGTGGTGCAAGGCGAGGGGCAGTTTCCATGACGACTTCAAGCCAATGCTAGGCGCCCTGCGCGGCAGTATTCTTCGCACCGATGAACATCACCTTCCGCTGCGACCCGGCGCTGATCGATGTGCTGCCGCGGCCCGTCGCGGCAAAAGCAGCCCTGCCCGACTGGCTGCGGCAGATGGCCCCGCGCGCGCCGTCGGCCGTGCATCAACGCAGCATCCGCACGGTCAAGCAATGCCCACCGTTCGTCGACGCGATGGCGCACGGCTTCATGATTCTGCTGCCCTGCGATGTGCGCGTCGTATTGGGGCAGTTCAGTTGGGACTGGCCGCTGCCGACGCTTGCGACGCACCAGCACCCGCGCGCGCCGCTGAGCTTTCACGTGCCCGAGCAACTTGCCGGCTCGCCGCTTGCGCACGGCGCGCGCTCGGCGATCAAGTTCAACAGCTTCTGGACGATCGAGCTCGATGCGGGCTGGTCGTTGATGGCGGTGCACCCGATCAACCGCGACGACCTGCCGTTCCGGCTCGTCACCGGGCTGGTCGATGCCGACCGATTCAACGAGGTCGGCATCAACTTTCCCGCCGTCTGGCTCGACGCGAACTTCAGCGGCGTGCTGCCGCGCGGCACCCCGATCGCGCAGTGCTACCCGGTGCCGCGCGAGACGCCCACGCTGGTCTGCGAGCCGATGTCGGAGGCACGCGTGCGTGGCCATGACGCGCTGGCGACGCAGGTCATGGGCGGGCCCGGCGTGTACCGCAAAGCCTTTCGCAGCAAGCGCGGCGCGGGCTGAGCGCGCTACGCCGGCGCGTCGCGCAACGCCACGCGCAGATCCTCGAGGCTCAACCACAGCCGACCGACGTTCGACGCGGAGAGCGCGTGCGCGATGCGGCCGAAGGTGTCCTCGCGCGCACGGTAGGCGCGGCCATAGGCCCGCATCGCCTCGTCGATCTGGCCGCTGTCCTGCAGCACGATGCCCAGATTGACCTCGGCCTCCACGCGCTCGGGGGCGAGACCGAGCACTTCGCGCAAGGCCTGCGCTTCGCCCGCGAGGTCACCCGATTCATGCCGCGCCAACGACAGCTGGAACCACGCGTCGGCGGCCACGCGCATCGTCGGCGCGTGATCGGGTCGGAGCGCGAGGCTCGCCACGGCGAGCTCGGCAGCGGCCGCGGCGTCGCCTTCCTGCAGGCTGATCACCGCGAGCAGTTGCTGCACCGCCGGGTGCGGTGGATGCGTGGCCGCGGCTTGCTCGCACAGCATGCGCGCGTGGTCTGGCCGACCCGCGTTGACGTGGCGGATCGCGAGCACGAGCAATTCTTCGACTGAGGTTTTGACCGGGCTCATCTGTGCATTGTGGCAAGGCGACGGCTATGCTGCGCTCCCGCCCATTTCAACTGCGCACATGCAAGCATCCACCGCCCCCTCACCCGAACCCTGCGACGTGCTCGTGATCGGCGGCGGCCCGGCCGGCTCGACGATCGCCGCGCTGCTCGCAGGCCAAGGCCGGCAGGTCGTGCTGGTCGAGAAGGCGCAGCACCCGCGCTTTCACATCGGCGAGTCGCTGCTGCCGGCCAATGTCGGGTTGTTCGAGAAGCTGGGCGTGCGCGAGCAGGTCGAGAAGATCGGCATGCCCAAATTCGGCATCGAGTTCATCTCGCCCGACCACGACTTCCGCACCTACCTCGAGTTCGCCGAGGCGTGGAACAAGGAGATGCCGTACGCGTGGCAGGTGCGCCGCTCGGATCTGGACGAGCTGCTGTTCCGCCACGCCGCCACCCGCGGCGCGACGACGCTGGAGAACTGCCGCGTGCGCGATGTCGCCTTCGACGCCGAGGGCGCGACCGTGCAGGCCGAGCTGAGCGAGCCCGACGGCAGCAAGTCCGCACGCCGGTGGCGCGCACGCTTCGTCATCGACGCCTCGGGCCGCGACACGCTGCTGGCGAACAAGCTGCGCATCAAGGACAAGAACCCCGCGCACAACAGCTCGGCGCTGTTCGGCCACTTCACCAACGCGCAGCGCCTCGAAGGCAAGAAGGAAGGCAATATCAGCATCTGCTGGTTCGAGCACGGCTGGTTCTGGTTCATTCCGCTGGCCGACGGCACGACCAGCATCGGCGCGGTCTGCTGGCCCTACTACCTGAAGTCGCGCAACAAGCCGCTGAAGGAGTTCTTCTTCGACACGATCGCGCTGTGCCCGGGCCTCGCGCTAAGGCTGAAGGACGCGACGCTCGTCGGCGACGCGGTGCACGCGACCGGCAACTACTCCTACATCGCCCGCCACTGCAGCGGCGAGCGCTACCTGATGCTGGGCGATGCCTACACCTTCATCGACCCGATGTTCTCGACCGGCGTCTACCTGGCGATGAACAGCGCGTTCACCGGTGCCGAGGTGGTCGCGACCTGTCTCGATCAGCCGGCCGAGGCCGCGAAGGCCCGCGCACAGTTCGAGCGCACGATGCGCAAGGGCCCGAGCGTGTACTCGTGGATCATCTTCCGCGTCACGAACCCGACGATCCGCGACATGTTCATGCACCCGAAGAACATGTTCCGCGTGAAGGAGGCGCTGATGTCGATGCTCGCTGGCGACATCTTCGGCAAGACGCCGATCTGGGGCGCGCTGCGGATGTTCAAGGCGATCTACTACGCGATCTCGATCGGCCACTTCCGGCGCTCGTTCGACGGCTGGAAACGGCATCGCTTCAACATCCGCGACATGGGGCCGCTGCGCGGCGAGACCGTGATCGAATCTAAGCAGCCGACTTCGTCGTAGCGCGCTTCGGCGCAGGCGGCCAGGCCCGCATCGCGGCGTCAACGGTCGCCATCAGGCTGGCGCGCGTGGCGCCGTCCTTGGCCTGCATCGACATGCCCTGGTAGACGGTCGAATAGAAGTTCGACAACGCCTTCGCGTCGGTATCGGACGGCAGTTCGCCGTTGTCGACGCCGTGCTGGATGCGCAGTTTGATCGTCGCGATCGCCGCGGCGCGGCGCTTGGTCAGCGCCGTCTGCACGTGCTCGGCGGCGACCGAACAGTTGGTCGTCGCCATCACGACCATGCAACCTTTGGGGTGGCAGGACCGGGTGAGTTCCTCGGCGGCCTCTTTCAGCCAGCGCTCGATCGCGCCGCGCGCGGTCGGCTCCTCGGCGAGCGCGCGCGGGCCAGCGCTGCCGGGGCCCAGCGCATAGCGCTCGATGGCTTCGAGGAAAAGCCTTTCCTTGTCGCCGAACGCCGTGTACAGGCTGGGCGGTGTGATGTTCATCGCGGTGGTCAGGTCGGCGATCGACGCGGCCTCGTAGCCGCGCTCCCAGAACACATGCATCGCCTGTTCGAGCGCGGCGTCGCGGTCGAACGACAGCGGCCGGCCGCGTGGTTTCGGCGGCGCCTTCACGGGGGTCGCCGTTGTCTCTGCTGTATTTTTCATAACGATCGCTATTAAATAGCTTGACCTGCTCTTGCGAGTTCGCTACATTGTGCCACATGGCGTAGTGATCGCTACGTATATTTAGTTCCCCACTTTCCATGGCGAAAGCCTCGCACGACGAGGTGAGCCGCCGCTTTGCCTGAAGGACATCACCATGTCGAAGAACGTTCAGCCCCGTGCCCGCCGCTTCTGGGTCGCCGGCACCGCCCTCACCGCCGTCAGCGCGGTGATCACCGCCACGTTCATGCTGCGCACCGCGCCGGCCGAAGCCACGCCATCCAATGCGCCGGCGGCCACACCGGTGTCGGTCGCCACCGTGGTTCAAAGCGAGGTCGCGACCTGGGACGAGTTCTCGGGCCGGCTCGAAGCGGTGGAGCGCGTGGACATCCGCTCGCGCGTCGCCGGCACCGTGCAGTCGGTGCACTTTCGCGAAGGCGCGCTGGTCGCGAAGGGCGACTTGCTGATCACGATCGACCCGGCGCCGTATGCCGCCGATGTCGACGGTGCGGACGCGCAGGTCGTCGCGGCGCAGGCCCGCGTCTCGTACACGCGCAGCGAGTTCGAGCGCGCCAAGCGCCTGCTCGACGAGCACGCGATCGCGCAACGCGAGTACGACGAACGCGCCAACGCGCAGCGCGAGGCCGATGCGAACCTGCGCGCCGCGCAGGCCGCGCTGCAGACCGCTCGGTTGAGCCTGGGCTACACACAGGTGCGCGCGCCGGTTGCCGGCCGCGTCGGCAAGCTGGAGATCACGACCGGCAACCTGGTCGCCGCCGGCCCCGGCTCACCGGTGCTGACGACGCTGGTCTCGGTGAGCCCGATCTACGCCAGCTTCGACGCTGACGAGCAGATCATCACCCGCGCGCTGCATGACTTGCCGAGCGGGGCCAGTGCGCGTTCGCAGCTCGAGCGCATCCCGGTGCAGATGGGCACGGCCGCGACCGCGGACACGCCGTTCACCGGCCACCTGCAACTGGTCGACAACCAGGTCGATGCGAAGAGCGGCACGGTGCGCGTGCGCGCGGTGTTCGACAACAAGGACGGCAGCCTGATGCCCGGCCAGTTCGCGAAGCTGCGCATGGGCCAGGTGAAGACGGCCTCGGCACTGCTGGTCAACGAACGCGCGGTGGGCACCGACCAGAACAAGAAGTACGTGATGGTGATCGGCAGCGACAACACCGCGGCCTACCGCGAAGTGACGCTGGGCGCGCATGTGAATGGCCTGCGCATCGTCACCGCCGGGTTGAAGCCGCAGGAGCGCGTCGTCGTCAACGGTCTGCAACGCATCCGCCCGGGCGCGCTGGTCACGCCGCAGGCGGTCGGCATGGAGCTGAAGGCCGAGGCCAAGACCGGCGCCGCGAAGTCGTGATCGAAAGAAGACTCTGATGAACCTCTCGAAATTCTTCATCGACCGGCCGATCTTCGCCGGCGTACTGTCGTTGTTGGTGTTCCTCGCCGGCCTGATCGCGGTGCGCACGCTACCGATCTCGGAGTACCCGGACGTGGTCCCGCCCTCGATCGTCGTGCGCGCGCAATACCCCGGCGCCAACCCGCAGGTCATCGCCGAAACCGTGGCCACGCCACTCGAAGAAGCCATCAACGGCGTCGAGAACATGCTCTACATGAGCAGCCAGGCGACGACCGACGGCCTGATGACACTGACCGTCACCTTCAAGCTCGGCACCGATCCTGACAAAGCGCAGCAGCAGGTGCAGAACCGCGTCTCGCGCGCCGAAGCGCGGCTGCCCGAGGAAGTGAAGCGGCTGGGTGTCGTGACGATCAAGAGCTCGGTCGACCTGACGATGGTCGTGCACCTCTTGTCGCCCAGCGGCCGCTACGACATGACCTACCTGCGCAACTACGCCGTGCTCAATGTGAAGGACCGCCTCGCGCGCGTCGAGGGCGTTGGCGACGTGCAGCTGTTCGGCTCGGGCGACTACTCGATGCGCGTCTGGCTCGATCCGCAGAAGGTCGCGCAGCGCGGTCTCTCGGCGAGCGACGTCGTCGCCGCGATCCGCGGCCAGAACGTGCAGGCCGCGGCCGGCATCGTCGGCGCGTCGCCGGGCCTGAGCGGCATCGACGTGCAGCTCTCGATCAACGCGCAGGGCCGACTGCAGAACGAGGAGGAGTTCGGCGACATCATCGTGAAAACGAGCGCCGACGGCGCGGTCACGCGCCTGCGCGACATCGCGCGCCTCGAACTCGGCGCCGCCGACTACTCGCTGCGTTCGCTGCTCGACAACAAGGATGCGGTCGCGGTGCCGATCTTCGCGGCGCCTGGCAGCAATGCGATCGCGATCAGCAACGGCGTGCGCGCGACCATGGCCGAGCTGAAGAAGGCCATGCCCGAAGGCGTGGCGTACGAGATCGTCTACGACCCGACGCAGTTCGTGCGTGCGTCGATCGAATCGGTGGTTCACACGCTGCTCGAAGCCATCGCGCTCGTCGTGCTGGTCGTGATCCTGTTCCTGCAGACCTGGCGCGCGTCGATCATCCCGCTGCTGGCCGTGCCGGTTGCGGTGATCGGCACCTTCGCGGTGATGAAGCTGTTCGGCTTCTCGATCAACGCGCTGAGTCTGTTCGGGCTGGTGCTGGCGATCGGCATCGTCGTCGACGACGCGATCGTGGTGGTCGAGAACGTCGAGCGCAACATCGAGGCCGGGCACTCGCCGCGCGAGGCCACCTACCGGGCGATGCGGGAGGTCTCGGGGCCGATCATCGCGATCGCGCTGGTGCTGGTGGCAGTGTTCGTGCCGCTCGCGTTCATCAGTGGCCTGACCGGGCAGTTCTACAAGCAGTTCGCGCTGACGATCGCGATCTCGACGGTGATCTCGGCCGTCAACTCGCTGACCCTGTCGCCGGCGCTCGCCGCGCTGCTGCTGCGCAGCCACGATGCGCCCAAGGACGCGTTGACGCGCGGCATGGACAGACTGCTGGGGCGCTTCTTCCGCGGCTTCAACCGCGTGTTCGCGCGCGGCGCCAAGGGCTACAGCGGCGGCGTCACGAAGGCGATCTCGCGCAAGACGATCATGGTCGGCCTGTACCTCGTGCTCGCCGCCGCGACGGTCGGCCTGTTCAAGATCGTCCCCAGCGGCTTCGTGCCGCCGCAGGACAAGCAGTACCTGATCGGCTTCGCACAACTCCCCGACGGCGCGACGCTGGACCGCACCGAGGAAGTGATCCGCCGCATGGGCGACATCGCGATGAAGCAGGAAGGCATCGAGCACGCAATTCAGTTCCCGGGCCTGTCGATCAACGGCTTCACGAACAGCTCGAATTCCGGCATCGTCTTCGTCTCGCTGACACCGTTCGAGCAGCGCAAGCGTGCGGACCAGAGCGCCGGTGCGATCGCGGGCCAGCTGAATCAGAAGTTCGGCGCGATCCAGGACGCCTTCGTCGTGATGTTCCCGCCGCCACCGGTGCAGGGCCTCGGCACGACCGGTGGCTTCAAGCTGCAGCTCGAAGACCGCGCTTCGCTCGGCATCAAGGGTCTGGACGACGCGGTCAAGGCCTTCATGGCCAAGGCCTACCAGACGCCCGAGCTGGCCGGCATGTTCTCGAGCTGGCAGGTCAACGTGCCGCAGCTCTACGCCGACATCGACCGCACCAAGGCGCGCCAGCTCGGCGTGCCGGTGACCGACATCTTCGACACGATGCAGATCTACCTCGGCAGCCTGTACGCGAACGACTTCAACAAGTTCGGTCGCACGTACTCGGTCCGGGTGCAGGCCGATGCGGCCTACCGCGCGCGCGCCGAAGACATCGGCCTGCTGAAAGTGCGTTCGCTGAGCGGTGAGATGGTGCCGCTGTCTGCGCTGATGAAGGTCACGCCGACCTTCGGCCCGGAGCGTGCGATGCGCTACAACGGCTTCCTGACCGCCGACATCAACGGCGGCGCTGCCCCGGGTTACTCGACCGGACAGGCGCAGGACGCGATCAAGCGCATCGCCGCCGAGACGCTGCCACCCGGCGTCGGTTACGAGTGGACCGACCTGACCTACCAGGAAATCCTGGCCGGCAACTCGGCGCTGTGTATCTTTCCGATCGCGATCCTGCTCGTGTTCCTGGTGCTGGCCGCGCAGTACGAAAGCCTGACGCTGCCGCTGGCCATTCTGTTGATCGTGCCGATGGGTCTGCTCGCGGCGATGACCGGCGTGTGGCTGAGCCACGGCGACAACAACGTGTTCACGCAGATCGGGCTGATGGTGCTGGTGGGCTTGAGTGCGAAGAACGCGATCCTGATCGTCGAGTTC
The DNA here is from genome assembly GCA_040004785.1 of Burkholderiales bacterium. Taxonomy (GTDB): domain Bacteria; phylum Pseudomonadota; class Gammaproteobacteria; order Burkholderiales; family Burkholderiaceae_C; genus LMDS01. The sequence goes on from JBDUAG010000030.1 coordinate 10,994, forward strand.
GCACGCGAACTCGAATTCGCCGGCCGCACGCCGCTGCAGGCCGCGATCGAGGCCAGCCGCTTGCGCCTGCGCCCCATCCTGATGACCTCGATGGCTTTCGTGATGGGCGTGCTGCCTCTCGTGCTCGCCACCGGCGCGGGCGCCGAGATGCGCCACGCGATGGGCGTCGCGGTGTTCTTCGGGATGATCGGCGTGACCGCATTCGGCCTGTTTCTCACCCCCGTGTTCTATGTGCTGCTGCGCCGCATGACCGGCAACCGTCCGCTGAAGCTGCACGGCAGCGTGCCGACAGCCGCGAGCGGTGCGGGCTTCCAGATCAAGCCCACGCCCGCAGCACCGTTCGAAGGATGACTCCCATGAAGAAGACTCTGTTCAGCTCCACGCTCACGCCGCTGATCGCCGCGCTGCTGCTCGCCGGCTGCGCGAGCACGGCGACCTTCACACCCGCCGTGGCACCCGCGGCACCGGCCGCGTACAAGGAGCTGCCGGACGGCCGCTGGGCCAAAGCCGAGCCGGCCGAGGCACAGACGCGCGGCCGCTGGTGGGCGGTGTTTGCCGACCCGGTGCTCGACGACATGGTCGCACGCGCCGACCTCGGCAACACCAGCGTGCAACTCGCCGGCGCACGGCTCGCGCAGGCGCGCGCGCTGCTGCGCAGTGCGGATGCGGATCGCCTGCCGCAGATTGGCGTCGCCGCAGGCGCGTCGCGCGGCAACCTCGCCACGCCCGGTGTCACGACGCCGGTCACCGTCCTGAGCGCCGGAGCGAGTGCATCGTGGGAGCCCGATCTGTTCGGCCGCCTCGCCAAGGCGAGCAGTGCCGCGGCGCTCGATGCGCAATCGCGTGAGGCGCTGTTGCAAAGCGCGCGGCTGGTCGTGCAGTCGGACGTGGCACAGAGCTATTTCGTGCTGCGCGCGCTCGACGACGAACGTGCGCTGGTGCGCGAAACCGTCAGCGCGTACCGCGACACGCTGCGCCTGACCGAACGCCGTTACGCCGCCGGCGACGTGGCCGAACTCGACCTCGCGCGCGTGCAGGCCGAGGTCGCGTCCACCGAATCGCAGGCACTCTCGCTCGACCGCCGCCGCGCCCAGCTCGAGCATGCGCTGGCGGTGCTGCTCGGCGAGCTGCCTTCGTCGTTCACGCTCGCCGAAGCGCCCTGGGGCGGCGCCTTGCCGAGCGTGCCGCCCGGCATTCCGAGCACGGTGCTGACGCGCCGACCCGATGTCTCGGCCGCGCAGAGCGCGATGCTCGCGGCGCAGGCGCGCGTCGGTGTTGCGCAGGCCGCGTGGTTCCCCGACGTGGCGCTGACCGCGAACGGTGGCTTCGCGTCGACCGATCTCGGTGACTTGTTCAAGTGGTCGGCGCGCAGCTGGGGCGTCGGCGCGTTGCTGTCGCTGCCGCTGTTCGACGGCGGCCGCCGCGCGGCGGGTGTGCAGAGCGCCAACGCAACCTGGGACGCCGCCGCCGCGAGCTACCGCGAACAGGTGCTGGTGGCGTTCCAGGATGTCGAGGACCAGCTCGCCGCCTTGCGCCTGCTCTCGGATCAGGCCGGCGCGCAGACCCAGGCCGTCAACGCCGCCGCGCGTGCCACGGTGCTGTCAAATTCGCGCTACCGCAACGGCCTCGTGAGCCAGCTCGAGCTTCTGGATGCGCGCCGCAGCGAGCTCACCAACCGTCGCCAGGCGGTGCAGGTGCGCGCGGCGCAGTACCAGGCCACGGTCGGCCTGATCCGCGCGCTGGGCGGCGGCTGGGAAGGGCAACCTTCTTAAGGCGTCGGCGCGGTCAGCCCGGCCTGCCAGAGCAGGAACGCGAAGGTGTCGGCGCGCTCTTCGTAGCCCTGCTTCTTGGTCGAGCCGATGCCATGGCCGGCGTCGTAATCGATGCGCAGCAGCACCGGCTTGCCGCTGGTCGTCGCCGCCTGCAAGCGCGTCGCCATCTTCGCGGCCTGCCAGGAGTCGACGCGCGGGTCGTTGAAGCCGGTCGTCACGAGCACGGCGGGATACTTGGTGCCGTCCTTGACCCAGTGGTAGGCGCTCATCGCGTACAGGCCCCTGAAGCCCTCCTCGGTCTTGACCGTGCCGAACTCGGGGATGTTGGGCGGGCCGTTGGCCGAGAATTCGGCGCGCACGGCGTCCGACACCGGCACTTGATCGACCGCCGCGCCGAACAGGTCGGGCCGCTCGGTGATCGAGCGGCCGACGAAGATGCCGCCAGCGCTGCCACCCATGATCGACATGCGCGCGCTCGTCGTGTAGCCATTGGCCACCAACCATTCGCCGGACGCGATCGCGTCCTTCCAGGTGTTCGGCTTGGTCAGCTGGTAGCCGGCCTTGTACCAGTCCTCGCCGTACTCGCCGCCACCGCGCACATGCGCGACGGCGAGCACGCCGCCGCGGCGGAACCAGGGCAGCCAGGTCGGCCGGAAAAAGGGCGTCTGCGAGATGCCGTAGGCACCATAGCCATACACGATCGTCGGGTTGCTGCCGTCGAGCTTCAGGCCCTTGCGGTGGACGATCGACATCGGCACCAGCGTGCCATCGTGCGACTTCACCTTGACCTCGGTCGAGACCAGGTCGGGCGGGTTGTCGTTCGGGCCCTGCGGCTGCAGCTTGGTGTCGCGAACCTTCGTCGTGCGCGGGTCGTAGGCGTAGAAGCCGCCGAAGCGGGTCCAGCCGCTGGCCTCGAAGATCACGCCGGGCACGCGCACATCGGCGGCGAGCGAACTGATGTC
>JBDUAG010000417.1:0-4044 GCA_040004785.1 Burkholderiales bacterium
GTTCGTCGGCAGCCAGGATGGGGTCGGGTGTCGTCGACATGTCGGTCGGTGGCATCGTTGCGATGCGGCACCATAGGCGCCACACGGTCTGTTAGCCAAATGCGGTCAGACCAATTCAGCCACCCTGTGCAGGATTGCACAGACCGAACGAACCGTTACCACGGCACTCGCATGGCGGCTCTTTCGCCGCCCCCTCAGCCGGAGACGCCCCTGAGCGCGTCGTCCAGACTGACTCAAGGCATGCCGACCCCGCCTGACCGCCATGCAGGGGGTAAACAAACCGAAAGGAAATGCGAGCCATGGCATTGAAAGAGATTTCTTTCGCGAACCGTGGCCGTCGATTTTAAAGTCGATGCCGAAACGCTCGATCATTGGTCGCCTTGACGACATGCATCAAGCGCTGTCGATCACACGGCCAGCGCTGCAACACTTAGGTCGGCACCGTCGACATGTTCAACCCAACTCGCAGTCGATGCGCGCAACGCGCTCGACTCATCCATCGCCAGCGTAGAAAAGCCACGCATTAGACCCGCTTTTCCTTTGTCTCTTCCATCGTGAATCGGGCGATAACTGACACCTCAGCCCCTGCGATCAAGGCAGACGCCCTTGTCGAATTGCTGTCGAATACGAGGTCGATGCTTCACCATGCGGTTCACCGTTTTCCGGGTCTGTGCCGGGATCTGCTTCAACAGCGCGCTCAGGAAGGCAGCGACCTTGGCGCTGCTGTGCGGCATCCCGGTTGCGCTCGCGGCGGGTGAGGTCATCTCCAACACCTCTCCAGCCCTCCTTGCACCCGCTCTGCCCGCTGCCATCCAGAACGTTGCCCACAGCGCGGCCCCGATCGCATCGGCGCCGGTCCAGGTTTCACAGACGCCACAAAGCACCCAAGTCCGCGACGGCGTCATCACCGAAGCTCGGGATGCCTGGCGCAGGAACGACCGCGCTCGCCTCGCGGCACTGCGTAACACAGCTTTGGCCGGCGCACATCCGCTGGCCCCGTGGGTCGACTACTGGGATCTGTACAGCCATCTGACAAGCGCCACGGCATCCGAGGTGGAGGCGTTCTACGCCCGCTGGCCCGGCAGTTACGTCGAAGACCGGCTGCGCAACGACTGGCTCTTGGTGCTCGGCAGGCGCCGCGACCTGTCAACGTTCAGCCGTGACTTTCCCCGGTTCCACATGAAAGACGACCGCGAGGTCACCTGCTACGCCCTTCTCACCCAGCACCTGGCCGGTCAGGACGTCCACGACGCCGCACGCGCGGCCTGGTTCGCCCAACGCGACGCCGATGACGGCTGCAATGTGCTCACATCAACCTTGGTTCGCGACAAGGCCCTGACCACCGCCGATGTGTGGCAGAAAGTTCGCCTATCGATCGAGATCAACCGGCCGCGGGCCGCCCAGACCGCGGCGTACCTGATCAGCCCTGGAGTCGCTCAGGCGGTGGCAAAAATCATGGACAGCCCTGCACGGTACCTGGAGCTTGGACTCGGAACCGAACTCAAGGTCAAGTCCAATTCCAAACGCAAGGCACGCGCGCCGACTCAGCCACACCTGCAATTCCCACCCTTCCAGCCCGATCAACTGCGCGAGCTCTCGGTGCTCGCAGTGATGCGGATGGCCACCAACGACCCGCAAGCTGCCGCGCGCGAGCTTCACCAACCCTGGGCGCAGGCCCTGCCGCCCGAATTGGCGGCTGCGGCGTGGGCCGCCGTGGCCAAAGAGGCTGCGCTGAGCCTGCAATTCGCTGCATTCGGGTACTACCAGCGTGCCTTCGCCGAGCAACGCAATGCAGCTGATTCCGCAGCTTGGTCGGACGATATTCTCGCCTGGGCTGTGCGCGCGGCGCTTCGCTCGACAGCGACGCCAGAGGAGCGCTGGATGCTCGTTGCGACTGCAATCGATGCGATGTCTGCGGACGAACGCAAAGAGCCTGCCTGGGTCTACTGGCGGGCGCGGTCGTTGCAGGGCCGCGCTGATCTGGGCTCGACGGGCGATGGACCTCGCCTGGCCGCGCGCCAGATGCTGGAAACGATCGTTTCACCCCTGACTTTCTACGGCAATCTCGCAAACGAAGATCTCGGTGGCCGCCTCATCCTGCCGCCGGCGCCGGCGGTGCTCACGCCCACAGAACGCCAAGTCGCCAGTGCCCACCCGGGATTGAGGCGCGCGTTGCAGATGATCGCGCTTGGCCTGCGCGACGAAGGCGTGCGCGAGTGGAATTACTCGTTGCGTGGCATGACCGATCGCGAGCTTATCGCGGCCGCTCAGATCGCCTGCGATCGCGAGGTCTGGGACCGCTGCATCAACACCAGCGACCGCACGCGAACCGAGTTCGACCTCGCGCAGCGCTTTCCGACGCCGTTTCACCACGAGGTCGTGGCTGCTTCGGGTGAGATCGGGCTCGATCCAGCCTACGTTTACGGGCTGATCCGCCAGGAGTCGCGTTTCATCATGGACGCGCGATCAGGGGTCGGTGCCTCCGGCCTGATGCAGATCATGCCGGCCACCGCCCGCTGGACCGCCAAGAAGATCGGCCTCGAGTACACACCCGGCATGATCGCCGACCGCGGCGTCAATCTGAAGCTCGGGACCAGTTACCTCAAACTCGTTCTGGACAGCTTCGAGGGCTCGGCCGCTTTGGCGACTGCCGCCTACAACGCCGGGCCGAGCCGTTCGCGGCATTGGCGCGAAGGTGCTGAGGTCGAGGCCGCGGCCTGGGCCGAAGGTATTCCATTCGCCGAGACACGAGACTACGTCAAGAAGGTGCTGTCGAACGCCACGGTGTATTCGGCACTGTTGAAGTCTGTGCCCGCGCCGGCGCTGAAGTTACGCCTGGGCAGCACCATCGGGCCGCGGGACGCGATTGCGCCAGTGGCGCTTCAAACCGGCAAAGATTTGCCATAGCAAGCCACCGACATCTAGACATCTTGAACCGAGCCGCCGCGGGACGCCAGGCACTTTTTGATCGTCGAGCCGGAGGGCCTGGAGGCTCCGGGCCGCACCCTGCGCGGCCGGATGGCGGTGTCAGCCCCTGCGGGCGGTGAGCCACTTGTCGGGGGTCAACGGCACGCTGCAAATGCGAATTTCACCGAGGTTGCCCAGAAAGCCATTCGACGGCGCACTCGCGTAAACGCCGCCGCCCACGATCATCCGATCCGTGGCGCTGCTGGCGGCGATGCCGTTCGTGTGCGACGCGTTGCGCAAGATCGGCGCGCCCTCGACGTACATGATGGTGTGGTCCTGCGTGGGGTCGTTGACGATCGCCACGTGGATCCAACGCTCGGCAATGATCTCGCCCGAGAAATTGGCCGCCGGCGACTTGGTGCCAGCGGTGCTCGGGGTGACTTCCCACTGCACTTCGCGCAGGCTGGAGATGGCGAAGATGAGCGCGCTCTCGTCGCGATCGGCGTCGGCATCGATGCCGCCGACGTCGCCCCGACGCCCTTCGCGCTCCATGATGTTCATCCACGCGTTGTTGGCCGCCGTCCAGTTCGCCGGTATCTTCAGGAACGCTTCGACGGTGTAGCCCGCGTCGAAGGTCAACGCATTCAGCGGCGCATTGACATCGGTCGCGAAACTGCTCATCCGCAGAGGCGAGTTGGTCGAGTTGGAGAAGCGCACGCTGCCGGGCGCCGCCGACAGATGGTGGTGGTCGCTCGACCATGTCAGGTCGGCATCCTGCGCGGCCCCGCCTTGGGCGAGCGGCTGACGCGAGATCGGATTGGACCCCGCTTCATCCTTGATGATCTGACCGGTTGGCACGACGGCACCCTCCGCGCCGCCGAAGAAGCGCCAATGGGCCACGGTGGACGCGACGAGCGGATAGTCGGCCGCATTCGTCGCCGGCGTCTTGGTGGTGGCGGCCGGCTCCGTGAAGTTGGCCAGCAACGCGGCCTTGGCGCGCTCGTTGATCGGTGCGTTGGCGGGCGCCGGTACCGTGAAGCTCGGATTGAAGCGCGCGAAGCGCTGCTTGAAATTGATGTCGATCTCGAACTGGTGGTTCGAGTCGGTCAGCACGGCCACGTCGAACTCGTTGAGCGT
>JBDUAG010000031.1:0-13721 GCA_040004785.1 Burkholderiales bacterium
GCGATCTGGAACGAAAAGGCTTCGCTGTGCTTGAACCGCGGCCCGCCATTGAGGCCGATGCACGGGATGCCCGCGACGGTGAATTCGACCGTCAGGGGGTCTCCCGCCTTGCCGTCGGGATAGTCTGCCGGCGCCCGATGGACGGCGCCGACGCTGCTGTTCGGGAAGGTCTGCGCGTAGAAGCGGGCGGCCTCCTCGGCATCGTGTTCGTACCAGAGACAGATCGTGTTCTTGCTCATTTAGATGGCTCCTTTTGGCAATCGCGGGTCAATCATTGCGGGGGTATTTGAGACATGTCCATGAAAAAGGTCTCCCAGATGTGGCCGTCCACGTCCTCGAAGCTGCGACCGTACATGAAGCCGTGATCCTGAGGCGGATTGACGTCAGCCTTGCCCCCGTGTGCGCCGGCGGCGACCACGAGGGCGTCGACCGCCTTGCGATCGTCTGCGCTCAGGGCGAGCATGACCTCGCTCGCCTGGCGTGCGTCGGCGATGGGCTTCTGGGTGAAGGACGCCCACTTGGCGTGCGTCAGCAGCATCACGAAAATCGTGTCAGACAAGACCATGCACGCCGCCGTGGCGTCGGAAAACTGCGGGTTATTGACTGCACCGATCGCCTCGTAGAAGGCCGTGGCCTTTGGAAGGTCGCGAACGGGCAAATTGATGAAGACTTGTTTGGGCATGGTGGGCTCTCAGGAAATGGGTGTGATGCACAAAAGGATGTGCCGTTCTTTGCGGCAGGCACATCCCTACGACGAACAAGTACACGCGGTTTCGACATCGCGCCAATCGCGGCAACCGAGACATTCGTCGACGACGCCGTCGGCGCATCCTCCGCTCTGCTGGCGTCAGCCTGGTCGAGGCGCGTTCAAGTGGGTGTGCACGTGTCGGAATCTTCGAGCACCGAAAACCGCACCGGCAGGATTTCCCGTGTCGATATCGCGTGGTGGCGTGCGTCCTTCTCCACCAGCAGCAGTTGCTGGTCGTCGGGCGGCCCGGCGGGAAGGACCATCTTGCCCCCGGGCGCCAATTGCTCAATGAGCGTGCCCGGAATCAGGTCGGGTGCCGCCGTCAGGATGATCTTGTCGAAAGGCGCGTGCTCGGGCCAACCGGCCCGGCCATCGCCGATGCGAATGTCGATGTTCTTGCAGGCCTGGCGGGCCAGGCGTTGCCGGGCATCGATGGCCAGTTCCTCGATGAGCTCGATGCTGTAGACATGCCGGGCCAACCCGGCAAGGACTGCCGTCTGGTAGCCCAGACCGGTGCCGACCTCGAGCACCCTGTCGCTGTCCCGCAGATCGAGCAAGTCGGTCATCAGGGCGACGATGAAGGGTTGCGAGATGGTCTTGCCGTAGCCGCTCGGCAAGGGGGTGTCTTCGTAGGCCCAGGGTTGCAGTTCGAGCCGCACGAATTCATGCCGGGGCACCCGGCCCATCGCCGCCAGCACCCGCCGGTCGAGCGAGGCCTTGTTCAATCGGCCGGTCAGGAATATCGTGCGCGCAACGATCTCGGCGACCATGTTCTGGCGCAGTGCAGCGAGGGTCGGATCGCTCATGTTGATCCCCTGCAGATGTGGCCATCCATGGTACGCCGGTCAGCTCCGGATGCGAACCGGTTCGTTGTGGTCTCCCGCGGCCTGAGCGTATGCTGCGCGTCTCATCGCTTCAACACGAATTCATGTCCAGCACGACTGCACCCAAGACCACCGCCTTCATGAAGGCCCTCAAACCCAGCGCCGAACTTGCCGCGGTGGTCGGCCCTGAGCCGCTGCCGAGGACCGAGGTCACGAAACGCCTGTGGGACTACATCAAGGCGCACAACCTTCAGAATCCGGCCAACAAGCGCAACATCCTTTGTGATGCGAAGCTGAAGGCCGTGATGGGCAAGGACGAGGTCACCATGTTCGAGATGACCGGTCTTGTCGGAAAGCACCTGGGCCAGGTCTGAACCGTCGAGACCGCGACCCAGTCGCGGGCCGCACCAGCGTGACCTTCTCGGTATGGTGTTCTTGCGATGGCGTGGCCATGCAGGTACGCTGAACGTGACTTGGACAGACTGGAGACTGTATGCACGGCACTGAAACCTTGGTCTCGGTCTACTACTTCAGATCACTCATCGAAGGATCGGAGGTTCCAGCAACCTCTTCCTTCAAAGCGACGCGCGCGGCCATCGAGGGGCACTTCGGAGGTGCCGTTCTCGAAGGGACCGAGGAGAAGGTGACTGCCGATGCGCTCGACGAACTTGGCTGCTACGTGAATGCACCGAGCAGTTGGACCGACTTGAACTGACGACAGGACGAGAGCGGAGCCGAGAGCCGCGGCAAAGGTGATCGCCGACTTGCGCCCTCGCCGTGGTCGAGTCCATGCGCCGCCGCTGTACCTTCAGTGGTTGTGCCCATCTCCGTGTGGATCACCGGCCGATGCAGGCTTCGCGGTGTGTCCCGTCGAAGCTCGCAGGTTTAGAGCTCGAACGAATCGTCCCGTGGGGTTCGAACTGGCGCCCAAAGCAGAGGTGAACGGTTCCAGTGCCATGACGGTCTTGCCGCCAACCATGGTCAGCAGCACGTTGTTGCGGGCCAATTCGGCCTCCTGGACTTGCATGAAGTTCTTGTCGAGCACGATCATGTCGGCGAACTTTCCGACTTCGATCGAGCCGACCTTTTCTTCCATGCGCAGTTGGAAGGCCGAGTTCATCGTGATCGCACGCAGCGCATCGGCTCGCGTCAGCGCCGGGTCGGCGTTGATCTTGCCGGCGAAATCGGGCCCGAAACTATTGGGGCTCTGCGGATCGCCAGCCCGTGTCACGCCGATCTTCAGGGCGAGCATCTCGTCGAACGGATCGATGGGCCAGTCGCTGCCGTAAGCGACGCGCGCACCGGCGTTGTGCAGGCTGCCGAAGGGCTCCATGCGGGCAAAGCGCGCCGGGCCGAGGTGGTGCTCGGTTTCTCCGATCGAGTAGGGCGCCTGCTGAGCCCACTGGAACGAGACCGAGGCGATGACGCCCAGGGCCTTGAAGCGCGGATAGTCCGCGGGGTCGACCGTCTCGTTGTGCGCGATCGCCGGCCGGAAGTTTGTGCCCGGCACCTGCTGGCGCGCGTGCTCGAACGCATCCAGCGCCTGCCGCACGGTGCGTTCACCGGTGGCATGGATGTGCGGGTCCAACCCCGACTTGGCAATCTCGACCATCAGGGGCTTGAGCACTTCGGGCGCGAAGTAGACCTGGCCTTCATTGGAGCCCGGCTGCCAGTTCGGCGACGCGTCGGTGCCGACGTTGGTGAAGTACGGAGTCAGCACACCGCCGGTATCGGCAGGCGCGTTGACGACGCCGTCACCGAACATCTTGACGTGGCGGAAGCTGACGGTGGGCTCCGGCTTGAACGCACCTTGGTCAAAGCGTGCCGCGACGGTCTTTGCGCGTGCCACGGTCTGCGCTGCATCGGCCGCCGCGTCATCGACCGACAGTGTCTGCGCGAAGAACGCGCGCGCCGTCAGTTCGCCGGATTTCTGCAGCGCGCCGAAGGTGATCCCCTGTGCCTCACCGGCAGCGGCATCCATGAAGGTGGTCACGCCCTGCTGGCTGATCGCTGCCAGGGCGGCACGGCCCTGAACGAGGCGGTCGGCATCGGTGTCCGGCGGGATCACCGCGGCGACCGCAAAGCCGGCTGCGTCCTCGCAGATGCCGTTGGGGTTGCCGATCGCGTCCCTGGCGTAGGAGCCCCCGGCGGGATTGGGCGTGTCCTTGGTGATGCCGGCCAACGCCAAACCGCGCGAGTTCGCAAGGACGGTGTGGAAGTCGGAGGACCGCACGAGGATCGGCCGGCTGGTCCTCAGCGCATCGAGTACCGACTTGTCCGGATCGGCATCGACAGCCTGCGTGGCCTGCCGAACCCAGTTGACGACTTCGAGCCAGGTGTCCGGCTCCTTGGCCGGTTCGGCGTCCAGACAAGCCTGGATCGCGACCTGCATCTCGGCGCGTGTCATCGTTGCGTAGTTGAGGTTGCACAACAGCAGGGCGCGTCCGCCAGCCATGGGATGCAGGTGGCCGTCGACGAAGCCGGGCATCAGCATGCGGCCGCCCAGGTCCACGACCTTGGTGCTACTGCCGATGTAGGCTTTCACACCGGCGTCGGTACCGGCGTAGACGATCAAACCGCCGCGAACCGCGACCGCCTGTTGGACGGAATCGGACGCATCGACCGTGTAGACGTAACCGTTGCGCAGCACGGTATCCGCGGGCTCCGGGTCCGACCCTCCGCAGGCCACGAATGCCACCAGCGACGCGCTCAGCAGCGCCGCAGTTCCCCACCACGCACGACTGCGCGTTGCCGCTTTGTTCACCATGTCCACACCCCCGTTTGTACCTTTCGGCCTCCGGCGGAGGGTATCCAGATCGCACGCGCGGCGGCCCTCTGCAAATGCAGAGGGCTGGGTTCGTCAGCCCGGTTGGCGCTTGGGCTCGCCGTCCAGCCGGGAACCCAGCTCGACCTTGTTGCGCACGCCGAGCTCCATGTACGCGTTGCGCAGGTAGGTCCGAACGGTGGCGGGGCTGAGCCCCAACTGCCGCGCAATTTCCTTGTACGAACTTCCGGCGGCATAGAGCAGCGCGACCGCGTGTTCGCGGGGCGGGAGAGGGCTGGTCGCCGTGCCGGGGTCGAGCGACAGGGCCACCAGACTGCCGCATGCCGCGAACTCGATCCGATCTTGCCCGACCCGCATCACGAACGGCACCTTGGCGAGTTGCTCGGTCACCAGTGCAGGCAACTGGGTGCCCTGCCAGTTCGGGTACTCCCTTCGGATGATGCGGGCGACGCTGGCGCCGACGTAGACGAGGATTCCCGCCGCATTGCAGAGCGCGAAGGCGTCCGACCCGGCCATCGAGCGCGACCGCAGCAAGGTCGACAGGTTCTCCTGCCATCGGAGCACCAGGTGGCGGCAATATTCGCCGAACACGCTTGCTTCGAGATCGTCAAATACCGGGCGGCTTTCGCCTCGATACAGCGACACGAAGAACATCAGGCCGCTGTCCGGCAGTTCCAAGGTCATGGCCATGGCATGGAACAGATCATGCCGGCGCGAAAACTGCTCCACCGGCAGGCTGGCCGATTCGTGGCCGCTGGAGCGGCATACGACACCCGGCGACCGCATCGATGCGAGACCGAATTCATCGGCCTCGCTGATGTCGTTCCACTCGTGGGCAAGGGACAGTGCGAGCCCGATACTGCCATGCTGCCAGTTGATTGGCGGTGTCGCTTCGGTGTGATCGGAACACTCTCCCCACCATGCCCCGGCAAAGTCAATCAGCGACCGGAACTCAGTCAGCGCGGCAGTCATGAATTGCTCTGGCAGACGCCGACGTCCCAACCTGTGCAAGCTCAAGAGCTGCGCGCTGAAGGCGCCGACAAGGATGGCGGCCGACCCGGCATGGGGTGGCCACTCGGCAGCATTCGACTCGGGACCCATGCGGTATCGTAGCGACACACCAACCTGCCGGGTCGCCAGCGCCGCCATGCCAGTCGAGCCGCCGTCCGGCATGCCGCATTCAACCCTCAGGCAAATCATGGCGGTGTGCTACGTCACATCACTCGCCATCGTCATGCTGAACCTGGCGCCGGAGCTCGAGCGGCAGATGCGATCCGAGCTGGCCTATGAGCCGTGGCAGGTCGGGGTGTTCTTCATCGTCGAATTGGGTGCTCTGGGCGTGGCATCCATCCCGTTTCGACGGGTTCGCGCGCGCATGGAAATTGAGCGCCTCGGCAACGTCGTGACGGCTCTGTGGGTGGCCGCCAACGCGATGTCAGCGTTGGTTCTCTCTTCGTTTGCCGGCGTGCTGGCCACCCGCTTCGTGGCCGGCCTGGCCGCCGGCACTTTGATGGTGCTCGGCATGAAGACCGCGGCCGCTGCGCGAATCCCGGACCGCGCGTTCGCCGCGATGGTGTGCGCGCAACTCGCCAGTGGCGCGATGCTGTTGGCCGTGATCCCCACGTTGATGGCGAGCGGCCTGGGTTTGAAGGCCGTGTTTGTCGTCAATGTGTTGCTGGCGATCCCGGTTCCTTGGTTGGTTCGATCGCTGGATGTCACTCATCCGATCGCCGCTCAGGCAGACCGTGGTGCGAGGACTGGCGGCATCCCCCTGCGTCCCAGTGCAGTCCTGTTGGTGCTCGCTGCCGTGGTGTTCAACGCCACGATCGGCGGGTTGTGGACCTTCATCGGCGAATTCGCCAGATCGCCCTCGAAACTGCCGTCCGTACTCTCACTCGCGACACTGGCCGGAATCGTCGCAACCTTGTTGGCAGGAGCCATTGGCCATCGCGGTTCACGCGTGGCGTGGCTGGTGTGCGGGCAACTCGGAATCGCGCTCGGCACGATCTTGGCATCCCTGTCCGTTCACGACGCCGGTTTTGCGCTGGGCTGTCTCCTGGTATCCCTTGCCTGGAACTTCAGCGTCCCTTTGCTGCTCTCGATGTGTGCAGATCGCGCGCGTGGTGTCGATCTGATGCCTTCGATGAACCTGGCGTTTGCTTTCGGCCTGGCGGTCGGCCCGAGCGCTGCAGGCCTGGCATTCGAGCGCACCGGATCCGACGGGCTCGTGGCCATTGTTCTCATCGGGCTTGGCTTGACCGTGGCATTTCTCATTCTTGCCGATGCAGTGGACAGGCATGGGCGGTGAGAGAGAACTGTTGAGCGGGCACTGCGGTGGGTTCGCTTCCTGCCACCCGCGCGAGAAAAACAAGAAGCGGGTCAACAGGCCGCTATTGCTTGCTGCGGCCTACGAGTTGAGCAAAGCTGCCAGCGCCAGCAAGGCGACCAGCGCCAGACCCAGGCCCGCGCCAATCGCCAGCAGGTTGGTGTTGCGCTTCGGTTGCTGCACCGGTGTCACCACCTTGCGAGCCATGGCATCCGTGAAAAACCGGGTTGCCGGGAAGTCTTCGTCTTCCTCGTCCGATTCGATCAGTTGTGGCCCCTTGGAAACGCGCGGCGGATGCTTCATGCCGTGATTCTCGACGCGACGCACCGGTGCCGAATCGCGCCCCCCTGGTTACCGTGCGATTTTGCTGTGACGAATTGCGCCGCTCAGCGACAGCCCAGCGCAGCCATCTTGCGCGCGACCTCGGGTGTGTCCTGCCCCATCGAGGCCTGCTGCAGCAATCGAGCGCATTCCCGCGCGTTCTCGGACGCCGGCTTGGCCACGCGCGCGGGCTCGGTGGCCGGTGGACGTTTCGGCGACGTGGGTGCGGGTGCCCGGGGCCGCTCGGCGGCGGTCGGCGCCTCGACGTGGCTGACCTGGAACATCGCCGCGCCGTAGTTGTCATCGCACGACGTCCCGGCATCGCAGACCGCGGCGCCCAGCACAGAAGACCCGCCGGTCGAGGCCGCTGTGCCCGCGCCTGGCGTGTAGGCGTAGAACGTGCGGCCCTGCTTCCAACCGGCGGCCTGCAGATCGCGGGGGCGGGCCGACACGACGGTGACGATCGAGCGCGTGCCGGGAGGTGCGTCGGCCTTGACCTTCCAGGCCGCGTGCGGCAGGGTCAGCTCGGTGTCGGCGGCAATGCGGCTGTCCTGGTCGAGGGCGTTCGGGAACAGCAGCGTGAGCTGGTTCGTATCGGCGCCCGCGGCGATCACATAGACATAGCCTGCGATGTTGCTGCCGATGCTGAACTGCATCGAATCGCGCCCAATCGTGAGCGTGGGCTGGGCCGGCCGACTGGTGACCGCGACCGCGGTGGAGCGACCTTCCATCACCTGTTCGATGGCGGCCGCGATGGTTGTCGGCGCGGGCGCTCGCGGTGCGGGTGCCGGCGCCGGTGGTGGCGGCGGCGACGGTGAATTCGCCACGACGACCGGCTCCGTCGCCGTCGCGGACGCGGCGTTCGCGGGTGACGCTGCCACCGCTGCGGGCTCCGCTGTGGGCACGAGCGCGGTGGTGGGCCAGAACTTCCACGCGCCGAAGGCGACGCCGATCACCGCGACGGCGCCGATCGCGATCGGCACGCTGCGGTTGCGCCCGGGCGCGGTCGCGGGTGCCTTCGCCGTGGCCGCCATCGCAGGCGGCTGCCGCCGAGACGGTTCGGGCCGCGGCGGTGGCTTCGCGGGTGCAGGTGCGGGAGCCGGCTCCGGTGCCGGCGCGGGCGCAGGAGCCTGGGTTCTTGCAGGCGGCCGAATGACTGTCCGGTCGTCATCGACGGCTGGCGGCGTCGGTGCCGGCGGCGCAGGCGCGGCGGGGGGTGTCATCAACCGCCGCGCATCGGCAACAGTTTGCGGGCGATCCTGCGGCCTGACGCGCAGGCAGGCGTCGATGAAGCCGAGGAACGCCGGCGAGTAGCGCTGCGCGCCGATGCTTGCCGCGCTCGGCATCTCGTCGTGCATCACGCGCGCGACGGAGGCCTGCGGCGGCTTGCCGCTGATCGCGTAGTAGCAGACGGCGGCCAGCGCGTAGATGTCGGTCCATGCGCCCTGGCGCAGCGTGGCCGAATCCGAGTACTGCTCGATCGGTGCGAAGCCGGGCTTGAGGATCACGGTCAACGCCTGGGTCGCATCGCCGATCACCTGACGCGCGGCGCCGAAGTCGAGCAGCAGCGGCACGCCGCTGGGCAGGATCTGGATGTTGTCAGGGGCGATGTCGCGGTGCAGGATGTTGTGCGCGTGCAGGTGCTCGAGGCCGTCGAGCACGGGGTCGAGCATCGCGCGCAGCCAGGCCTCGGATGGCGGCTCGGCGCGTGTGCGCAGCGCCTGCTTGAGCGTCTGCCCTTCGAGGTAGGGCATCACCATGTACGCGGTGCCGCGCTCCTCCCAGAAACGGAACACCTTCAGCAGCGCCGGGTGGTCGAAGCGGGCGAGGGTGATCGCCTCCTTGACGAAGCTGCGCAGACCGAGGTCGAAGGTCTCACGATGGCGCGGCGACGTGACGGTGACCGACAGATCGCTCTTGCGCGAGGCCAGCGACGCCGGCATGTACTCCTTGATCGCCACATGCCGACCGAGTTGCGTGTCGAGCGCGAGATAGACGATGCCGAACCCGCCTTCGCCAATGACACGCTCGATCCTGAACTCGGCCAGCGTGAAGCCGACCGGCAGCGTGTTTGTCTCGTCCCCGCCCGGGTTGTTCGATGTGGTCATGCGTCCCGCCCTACGACGAAAGCAGTCTAGCGTGTCGGCCGAATGGATCGCGTTGTACGACGCGTCACACCTCATTGACACGGTGTGGCCAATCCCCAATCATGGGGAGGCGCGGGAACACGACCGCCCATAGCATCGACCAGCGCTGGATTCTTGCACCCGCATGCGACCCGGCCCACGGTTGCCGTCAAGGGAGTTTGTCGGAATGGAATCGGTTACCGCATGGCGCGCCGGCCGCGCTCTGGCTCTCTCTCTCCTCGTGACCTTGTCGCTCGCCGCGTGCGGCGGTGGTGGTGGTACTGGCAACGAGAAGGACAGCGGCACCAACAAGACCTATCTCAGCGTCGATGTGAGCGATGCTGACGGTGATGCGCTGACGTACCAGTGGCGCGTGACCTCCGGCAGCATCGAAAACCGCAACGCGAAGGACACCGTCTGGACCATGCCCGACGGCCCGGGCCTGCACTTTGCCTACGTGACAGTGTCGGACGGCAAGGGCGGCTACGTCGAGCAACAGTACGCGGTATCGAGCGACACGCTGAACACCGCGGCGCCGGTGCCGACGGCGAGGAGCTACGCGGCGCCTGCAGTGACCGAGCCCGAGGGCCTGACCACGCGGCTGCGTTTCATCTCCGGCCTCAACACCGACTTCGGTACCGGCACTGCGGCGCTTCGCTACGTCTACCTGCCCGATGTGCAGGTGATGGTCACCGATCCGGGCGGCGTGGTCGTGTACAGCGGCGTCTCCGACCTGAGCGGCGAAGTCAAGCTGCCCAAGCTGCCCGCGCTGGCCGGTGCCCTCAAGTACAAGGTGCAGTGCGCTGCCGCTCCGGAGGCGCCGCTGGTCGATTGCGCCACGTTCGGCGTTACAACCGTTGCCGCGATCCCGCCGGTGATCTCGCCGCCTGCGGACGCGACGAAGAACCTGCGCCTGTTCGGGCACGTGGCACTGGCCGATGGTGCTGTCTGTGGGGCGCAGAACGACTACTTCTCGATCCAGTCGGCGGCGACCGTGCAGGTGCAGTCGAAGGACGGCACGGCCCTGTCCCGGCCCGTTCACGTGAATCGGTTCGGTGACTACGCCATCGACGCCTCGGTGCCCGTGACCGGCGAGCTGCAGCTCGCGGTGCAATGCGAGGGCTACCGCGCCACGGTCGCGGTCGATGCGGCGGGCGCCGGCGGCTACAGCGCCGCGACGCCCATCCGTTTGCCCCATGTGGTCGCGAACCACCGACCGCAGATCGTGAAGATGGTGGCGACCGGGCCCGAAGGCAATGTGCGCGGCAAGATGATCGTGGCGGAAGCGGGTGCATCGTCCAACGGACAACCCGGCCCCGATCGCTTTCTGACCTACAAGGGGCAGGACACCCGGCTCAGCGTCTGCCAGTATTACCGCGCGCTCGGCGCCGTCGCTCCGACGAGTTGCGCCGACGCGCAGGGCACGATGATCGATCCGATCTCGTTCGACGACTGGAAGCGCCTGAACGGCTTCAAACCGACCGGTGCCGGTACCGAGGTCGCGGCCAACTACGTCAACAAGCGCGACCTGAATCTGGTGCGCCGCATGGTCGCGACCAAGACAGATGACAGCCACATCGCGTTCTACGTCTGCAACCACCCGGGCCCGCTCGGCACCAGCCAGCAGGAGGTCGATGACTTGCTGGCCAGTGGGCTGAACGACGAGAAGCGCATCGCCTGCGTCGCGATGGAATGGTCGGTGACGGCCGGCGTCAACGGCGGCAAGCCGTTCACCAAGTTCTACACGTTTGCGCCGAGCGGCGCGCTGTTGGCGTCGGTCAATCTCGATGGTCGCGGCGAAAAGTACCTGCCCGGTGCATGCGTGGCCTGCCATGGTGGCAGCAACTACAACGGCAAGTTCCCCGAGAAGGGCGTGCCGTCGCCGTACCTCGGCGCGAACTTCCTGCCGTTCGACACCGGCAACTACCTGTTCTCCAGCGATGCGGCGCTTACCGAAGCGGCGCAGAGTGCCTCGTTCTACGGCCTGAACCAGCTCGTGCGCCAGACCGAAACGGCGGATGACACCGCCACCAGCAACCTCGTCAAGGGTTGGTACGGCGTCGGTGCCGCGGCCACGACGACGCTCAACAAGGCCTACGTGCCGCAGGCCTGGAACGATCTCGCCCTCGTCGCCGGCTACGCCGATGCGCCGTTGTTCTACCAGGAGGTCGTGGCCACGTCGTGCCGCACCTGCCACACGTCGCTGGGAGACCAGTTCGATTGGGACTCGAGGACCGGCAACTTCATCAACGTCGATTTCAAACTCAAACCAAGATTCTGCGGAGGTGATCAGGATCTGGCGATCAACGCAACGATGCCCAACGCGCTGATCACCCACGACCGCCTTTTCGAGCGCGCTCGCATCGATTCGCATTTCGCCGACATGATGACGAAGTATTTGGGCTGTTCCGCGCCGCTCCCCGACCCGGTCTACCCGCAGCGCTGACGCGCTCACCGACTTCGCGAAGGACCGCCCCGCCATGAACCACCCGCTGTCGCGCCATTCCCTCCTCACCGCACTCGTCGGTGCGGTCTGCATGACGGCCTGCACGAGCCCGGCGCCAACCGCCGGCGTGACTGCCGCGCCGGTGGCTCCTGCGACCGTCGCCGTCGCACCCGCCGCACCTGCGCCCGCCGCGCGTGTCGCCGTCGCGCCCGCGGCTGCGCCGGTCGCGCCGATCGAGTTCGTGGCGCCGCCCGCAGTGACCTTCGAAGACGCCGTGGCCCGTGCGGGCGATCAGCTGATCCGCAACGCGCGGGTCGGGCTGGGCGACGAAGGCCGCAACATCGTCATCGACCCGCTGATCGATGCCAACACCGGCGCGCAGACGGTCAGCACCGTGCGCATGGGCACCCAGCTCGAGTCGGTCGTGAAGAGCCGTTCGCCGGCCTGGGCCGTCAAGCCGCTCACGCGCCAGTCGCTGGCGACGCAACCGCTGCTGCTGATCGGCACGCTGACGCCGGTCAACGTCGAGCGTTCGGTGGACAAGCAGCCCGACGCGTTCCGCGTCTGGCTCACGCTGATCGACTTGCGCACCGGCAAGGTCGTGGCCAAGCAGCTCGATCGATCGACGGTCGATTCGGTCAACCCCGAACCGCTGAAGTACTACCGCGACAGCCCGACCTGGCACAAGGACAAGACGGTGCAGGGCTACATCAACTCCTGCCAGATCAACACCAAGATCGGTGACCCGGCCGATCCCGAATACCTCGCGCGGCTGCCGGCCGCGGCCGTGGTCAACGAGGCCATCATGGCCTACAGCGAGGGCAAGGTGCCGCTCGCGCACAAGCTCTACAAGGAAGCCGAGCCGATCGCCGGCCCGGGCGACCTGCGGGTGCTCAACGGTCTGTACCTGACGAGCTGGCAGCTCGGCCAGCGCGACGAAGCCAAGCAGGTCTTCGCCAAGCTCGTCGCCTCGGGCTTCGACCTGAAACGCCTGCCGGTGAAGATCCTGTTCCAGCCCGGCAAGACCGCCTTCCTGCAGGCCGGCGACCTGCCCGAACAATACGGCATCTGGCTCAACGCACTCGCCAGCGAGGCCGGCAAGGTCAACTCGTGCATCCGCGTCGTCGGCCACACCAGCCGCACCGGCAGCGCGAGCCTGAACGAGACGCTGTCGCGCCAGCGTGCCGAGGCGGTCGAGAAGCTGCTCGAGCGCCAGAACCGCGTGCTCGCCGCGCGGCTGACCGCCACCGGCGTCGGCTCGCGCGAAGCGCTGATCGGCCTGGGTACGGATGACCAACGCGATGCGTTGGACCGGCGGGTTGAGTTCCGAGTCGTCGATTGCGTCTAGGGAGACCGGGCCATGAGCTTTCAGTTCCGGGGCATTGCGCCCCTCAGAGTGCTCGCGGCAACGCTGTTGCTTCTCGGGATGGGCCAGGCACGCGCCGCGGACTGGGAGGCAGGCGATGTCACGTATCACTCGACCTGCGCGGGCAGCGGATGTCACTCGTCGAATCCGCTGTTGCCTGGAGATGCCGGGCATTCGCCGGCGAACGAGTTTGTCGACGCGGCGACCCTTCAAGGCTTCATCGACGGCGGCATGGGAGGGTCCGCGACCTCCGCGCTGTCAGCGACGAGCGTTCAGAACATCGCCGACTATCTCGGCAATCTCGCCTATCCGGTCGCCGCGCTGAGCGGCGGTACCGCACTTGCCGACGTGCCGCTCTCGCAGACCAGCACGCAGACGTTCACGTTGAGTTCGAGCCACGGCACTCTGACCGTTGGCAGCATCAAGGTCATGAACGGCGCGGTCGAGGATGCCACCAACTTCTCGGTGGCGCTGCACGCGTGCACGACGGTGACGACCGCGACCCCTTGTGCCTTTGACGTCACGTTCCAGCCGAAGTCCGTCGGTTCGTTCTCGCGCACGCTGACGATCCTTCACAACGATCAGCGCGGCGTCTCGACGGCCGCCCTCAGCGTCAGCGGCCTGGCACCATTCACCGTCAATTCGTCGGCGCTCGATTTCACGGCGTCGAGCGCGCCGGCCGGCATGCTGCCGAAAACGCTCACCGACCGCGTTGGCGGCGTGCGCATCTGCCGGGCGGATGCCTCCACCTTCAACTTCCCTGCAGATTTCTCGATCGA
>JBDUAG010000418.1:0-4041 GCA_040004785.1 Burkholderiales bacterium
ACGCCGCGGCCAGCTTCGCAGGCTCGGCCGCGAGAAAGCCCACGTCCACGGTCTGTGACTTCTTGTCGGCGTATTCGATCTCGAACTCGGCCAGCGACGAGGCGCAATCGAAGCACCAGTACACGGGCTTCAGGCCACGGTAGACGAAGCCGCGCTCGATGATCCGTTTCAGCGCGCGGATCTCGTTCGCCTCGTTGCCGAAGTCCATCGTGCGATACGGCCGATCCCAGTCGCCGAGCACGCCGACGCGCTGGAAGTCCACCATCTGCTGCGCGATCTGTTCGGTCGCGTAGGCGCGGCTCTTGGCCTGCACCTCCGCGCGGCTCAGCGTGCGGCCGAAGGTCTTCTCGATCTGGTTCTCGATCGGCAGGCCGTGACAGTCCCAGCCCGGCGTGTAGCGCGCGTCGAAGCCGGCGAGCTGGCGCGCCTTGACGATCATGTCCTTCAGGATCTTGTTGGCCGCGTGGCCGACGTGCAGCACGCCGTTGGCGTACGGCGGGCCGTCGTGCAGCACAAAGCGCGGGCGATCGATGCGCGCGTCGCGCAGTTGCTTGTAAACACCTTGGTCGGCCCACTCCTTGACCCAGCCCGGTTCGCGTTTCGGCAGGTCGCCGCGCATCGGGAACGGGGTGTCGGGCAGGTTCAGCGTGGAACGGTAGTCGGTGGTGGACATGGTGACACTCGTTGGATTCGTTGTCCGCGGCGCGTCAGGCGCGCGGGGTGTCCCCGGCAGGCACGGGGCAGCGCTTCGAGGGCAGGCCGGAGTTCGGAGCTCGAGCCCGTCAAATAATTCGGTCGCGGCTGGTCTGGCGGTGTTGCGCGGCGTGCGCCGCGAGGAAGGCACGCGCATCGACCGTGTCCTGCCGGATCGCGGCCGTCAGCGCTTCGAGCCCGTCGTAGCGGGCTTCGTCGCGAAGTTTGTGCAGCAGTTCCACGCGCACGAGTTTACCGTAGCCCCCCTCGGCCCCGAGCGCGGCAGGCCAATCGAGGCAGTAGACCTCCAGCAGCACGCGGCCGCTGTCGTCCACCGTCGGGCGTTTGCCGAGGCTGGCGACGCCATCGAGCGGCGCGTCGGTCAGCCCGTGCACGTGCACCGCGTAGATGCCGAGCGCAGCAGGTTTGGGGTGCGAGAAGCGCAGATTCAGCGTGCGGAAGCCCAGATTCCGCCCGAGCTTGCGGCCGTGCACCACATGGCCGCTGATGCTGTACGGCCGGCCGAGCAGCGCGGTGGCCCGCGCCATGTCGCCCGCCTCCAGCGCCTCGCGTACCGCGGAGCTGGAGACGCGCAGCCCGCGCACCTCGTAGCTGTTCATGCGCGCCACGTCGAAGCCCGCCGCCTGGCCGGCGGCATCGAGCATCGCGTAATCGCCCGCGCGTTTCGCTCCGAAGCGGAAATCGTCGCCGACCAGCACGTAGCGCGTGCCCAGGCCGCGCACCAGCACATCGTCGACGAAGGCCTGCGGCGACTGGCTCGCGAACGCGCGGTCGAAGCGCAGCACGATGGTCTGATCGATGCCGCAGCGCTCGAGCTCGCTGAGCTTGTCGCGCAGCGTGGCGATGCGTGCGGGTGCGAGCTTGGGCTTGTTCGCGAGCAGCGCGAAGTAGTCGCGCGGGTGCGGCTCGAAGGTCATCACGCAGGAAGGCAGGCCGCGGTGCTGGGCCTCGGAACGCAGCAACGCGAGCATCGCCTGGTGGCCGCGGTGCACGCCGTCGAAGTTGCCGATCGTGAGGGCGCACGCCGGCGCGATACCTGGGTGATGGAAGCCGCGGAACACTTGCATGCGCGGATTATCGGTGCCCCTAGGCGAACGGATACGTTCGCCAATCCCCAAGGGGATGCGGGCCAGCTTGGGGCGGCCCGGCGCTCGGCCCCGATGTTCAGTCTGACGCAGCGTTCTTCAAGTGCCGGTAGACGAGTCCGCGAGAAACGCCGAGCTGGCGCGCCGCTTTGGAGACGTTGCCGCCGCAGGCGGTCACGGTGCGCGCGATCAGGTCGCGATCGCTGTCGCGCAGCGTGGCGGCCGGCGAGGGCAGCGCGGCGGCGCGCGCCTGCGCCGGCGTGTGCCGCAACTGGAACACCGAGCGCGACAGACCGTCGCGCGCGTGCATGCGTGCCATCAGCCAGACGTTCAACCCGTTCGGCAAGCGGTGCGCCGTGCGTGCGGTTTCGCGCGTGAGCGCCGCGAGGCGGTTCGCGTCGAGGCCGAAGACCTCGTCGGCCAGCAACCCGACCTCGCCCTGCGACACGCCAAGCAGCCGCGCCGCGACGTTGTTGAGCCACGCGATGCACCCGTGCGAGTCGATGCCTGCCAGGCCTTCCATCGGCGTGCCGAGCAGCGCCGGCGAGGTCTGCAGATGCACCACCAGATGCTCGGTGGATTGCGCGCGCAGCAGCTGGTTCTCGATCGTGGTCGCGTAGAGGCCGACGACGGCTGCGGCATCGAAACCGAAAGGCCGGCCTTCGCACGTCACGTCGAGCACCGCGGCGAGCTGGCCGCGCACGTCGCGGATCGGCGCGGCGGCGCAATGCAGCACCTGCAGGTGGCCGAAGAAGTGCTCGCCGCCGAGCACCAGGCAGGACTGACCGGTGCGGATCGTGATGCCCGGCGCGCCCGTGCCGATGTGCTGTTCGTCAATGTTGACACCGATGCGGCGTGCCAGCGGCAGCAGCACCTCGCCGTGATCGGCGGCCGATTGGGTGGCGTGCACGACCACGCCTTGCGCGTCGGTCAGGATCGCGGTGCACGCGGTGCCGGCAAGGGTGTGTTCGAGCTGCGCCAGATCTTCCGCCGCGGCCCGCAGCATCAGCTGGCTGCGCGCCAGCGCGGAATGAGTGCGGCTCGGCGTGACCGGGTTGAACGCGATGCGCTCGCCCGGATCGCGGTGCGCGTGCACGCAGCGCGACCACGACTGGATCACGCCTTCGCTGACCAGGCCGGACGGCCGCGTGCCCTCGTCGAAGTAGCGCTGCCGCGCGAGGGCGAGGCGCTGTGTCGGCGTCGAGAAGAACGGCTGGGCTTGCAAGGGGCTGCGCATCGGTGTGTTTTGCATGGCAGGCTGGAATCTGTACCGGATTGGAACAGGGCGCCTCTGGGGAAACCCGGTGAACGCCGCCGATTAGAAACCAAATGGTTGACCTGTGCGCGCATGGCGCAGCGCAGCGCATTGCCTTCGAGGCGGTCGATCGAGGCGGGCGGAATTTGTCATGAATCGGAACAGATTTCGCCCCCGGGAAACTACCTCGTTGTTGGGTCCGCGGGCCTGCCAGATCCGGCGGCCTCGTTTGCACCCGCAACCACAACGCCCCCACGAGGCGACCTCAGGAGACACGATGAGCATTCGACTTTTCACCACCCGCGGCGGGTGGTGCCTGCCGCTGTGCGCGGCGCTCGCCGCCGCTGTTGTCGGCATCACCGGAACCGCGGCTGCGGCGCCGGCGAACGTCACCGGCGCGAGCATCGAAGCCAACGCCAGGAGCGGCAAGGAGTGGCCGTCGTATGGGCTCGACTACGCCGAGACGCGCTTCAGCCGGCTGGCGCAGGTCAGCGATGCGAACGTGAAGAACCTCGGCCTGGCCTGGACCTACAACCTCGAATCGACGCGCGGCGTCGAGTCCACGCCATTGGTCGTGGGTGGCGTGATGTACGTGACGGCGTCGTGGAGCGTGGTGCATGCGCTCGACGTGCGCACCGGCAAGCGCCTCTGGAGCTTCGACCCGAAGGTCGACCGCGCGATCGGCTACAAGGGCTGCTGCGATGTCGTGAATCGCGGCGTCGCGCTCTACAAGGGCAAGGTCTTCGTCGCCGCCTACGACGGCCGGCTGATCGCGCTCGACGCGGCGAGCGGCGACAAGCTCTGGGAGACCGACACCGTCATCGACCACAAGCGCTCGTACACCGTCACCGGCGCGCCGCGCGTGATCAAGGGCAATGTGGTGATCGGCCAGGGCGGCGCCGAGTACGGCGTTCGCGGCTACCTCAGCGCCTATGACGCCGAGACCGGCAAGCAGAAGTGGCGCTGGTTCACGGTGCCGGGCGACCC
>JBDUAG010000419.1:0-4037 GCA_040004785.1 Burkholderiales bacterium
TACTTCGAGAGCGGGCAAGCCGTCTTGCTGGACGTGATGGTCGAGGAGTCCGTGGCCTGGCTCGCCGAGCTGCGCAAGGCCCTGGGCCGGGGCGGCAAGCGCAGTGGCACCATCGAGCACATCGCGCGCGCGTACGCCGTCACCCTCGCGGCGCGCCCGCTGCTGTGCCGACTCTTCAGCATCTTTCCGTCGATCCTGGAGCACAACGTTTCAACTGAACGCCTGGTCGAGTTCAAGCGCGGCCTGCTGGTGATGCGCAAGCAAACGGCGCTCGACTTCCACGGCTGCGTTCCGGCGATGCCGGCGCCCGTCTTCGAGAAGTTCATCCACCACGCGGTGCCACTGATGATCGGGCTGTGGCCGCTCAGCCACCCGGCCGAGATCGCCGCCGAAGTGACTGCTCGTCCCGAGATGGCGGCATTGCGCTATCACTTTCAACACGATCTGGAGGAGGGAATGCTGATGCTCTTGCGCGCTTTGTCCGGCAGGTAGCCGCCCCAGAGCGTTCTGTCGGCGACCCCCTAGAACATGCACTTTACGGACTCTGAGCGCTGGACTAGCCTCACCCTTGCCGGGGCTTTGCCCCACCCAACTCGCATTGGGAGAGTCCGTGAAACCCAGCAAGCCGATCAAGCCGAGCACCGATGAGGCGGACAACTGGATCTGGCGCAGCAGCCAGGGTGCCCCGGCGGGTGAGTGGATCGACCGTAGCGCGCCTCCGCCTGCGCCAGCACGTCCCGCGACTGCGCCGATCACGAAATTGCCCGAGGTCTCGACCGGGGGCTGGCTTGTTTCGTCGTTCGATCTGCTGAGCGGGGCCGATGTGGTCGAAGACGACATCGACTCGGTGCCCATGGACTTGTTCGACGAACTGTTCCCGCCAAAAGCCGGCACGGGCGAACAGCCGAAGTAAGGTGTGCCTCAGAGCGGCATCAAGGCCGTCGAGAAAAAGTCGATGAAACTTCGCACCTTGGCCGTTAGGTACTTGCGGCTCGTGTAGGCCGCGAACAGCGTCAGCGCCGGGGCGTCGAAGCCCGGCAGCACGTGTTCCAGATCACCGCTTTTCAAATCCTCGGCCACCAGCCAGTCAGGCAGGTAGGCCGGGCCCAGGCCGGCGTGCACCGCGTGGTAGCTCAACGTCGTGTCGTTGGTCTTCATCGTCGCATCAAGGCGCAACTTCAGCTTGCCGGTTGGGCCGTTCAGCTCCAGTCCGTCCAGATTCACGTAGGTCGGCAGGATCGCGCCCAGGCGAGAGAGGTCGGCCATCTCTTTCGGGCGGCCTGCGCGCTCGAGGTAGGCCGGTGTGGCGACGAGGTGGAACCGCAGCACGCACAGCGGCCGCACGATCAGCGCCGGTGACGGCTCGCGCGTGACACGCAGCGCGAGGTCGTAGCCTTCTTCGACCAGATCGACCTTGCGGTTTTCCAGCCGGATGTCCACCACGACGTCGGGGTGCTTCAGCTTGTAGGCGGCGAGCACGTCGGCGAATCGACGGGTTGCGCACCACACCGGCGCGGTGACTTTCAGCAGCCCGCGCGGCGCTTCCTGGCGCACGCCGATCGCGGCCTCGCCAGCCTGAAGCGAATCGAGCGCCTCTCGACACTGCTCCAGGTAAACCGATCCGACCTCCGTCAGGCTCAGGTGCCGGCTGGTGCGGTTGAGCAGGCGTGCGCCAAGTTGCCGCTCCAGATGCGCGACATGCTTGCTCGCCATCGCGGTGGAAAGGCCAAGCCGGTTCGCTGCGGCGATGAAGCTGCCGCTGTCGACGACCTCACGGAACACCCGCAGGCTGGTCAGTGTGTCCATGAACGTTTCTTATTGGGCAATGATCAATCAACAGTATCGCTCTAGATGAATCATGGCGAAACCTCTAATCTTCGGTTCATGATGAACACCACCATCCGTCAACCGACCTTCTACCTGCCACACGGCGGCGGCCCGTGCTTCTTCATGGAGAACACGCGCGGCCCGGCCGGCATGTGGGAGCCGATGGCCGCGTTCCTGCGCGGGCTCGTCGCCACGCTGCCCGAAAAACCCAAGGCGGTCGTGATCGTGTCGGGCCACTGGGAAGAGGGCGGTTTCGCCGTCAACACGGCCGCCAACCCGCCGTTGCTGTTCGACTACTACGGCTTCCCCGAGCACACCTACCGCCTGAAGTACCCGGCGCCGGGCTCGCCGGCACTGGCGCAACGCGTGCGTGGCCTGTTGGAAGGGGCCGGGCTCGCCACGAGCGAGGACGCCGAGCGCGGCCTCGATCACGGCGTGTTCATTCCGTTCATGCTCGTGTTGCCCGATGCCGATGTGCCCGTCGTCGAGATCTCGTTGCGCTCGGACCTCGACCCGGCCGCGCACCTGCGCGCCGGCGCCGCGCTCGCGCCATTGCGCGACGAGGGCGTGATGGTGGTGGGAACCGGCATGAGCTTCCACAACATGCGCATGTTCGGGCCGGGCGCGGCGGAGCCGTCGAAGCGTTTCGACGCCTGGCTCACCGAGGCCGTCGCCACGCCAAATGCCGACGCACGCAACAACGCACTGATTGGCTGGGAAGGCGCACCGGCGGCGCGCGCCTCGCACCCACGCGAAGAACACCTGTTGCCGCTGATGGTGGCGGCCGGCGCCGCTGGCGGCGACCTCGGCGTCAAGATCTTCGAAGACAAGGTGCTGGGCGCCACGGTCTCCGGCTTTCGCTTTGGCTGATCAATTCAATCATTTCAACCTGCAAGGACTCACGATGATTTCCACCTCCACCTCCACCTCCGCCTCCGCCTACACCTCACGTGCACTCTCGTTGCTGCGCATCGTCAGCGCGTTCCTGTTTATCCAGCATGGCACCGCCAAGTTCTTCGGCGTGCCGCACGTCGGCATGTTCGACGGCTTTCAGGTCGCTTCGCTGATGGGGGTGGCCGGTGCCCTCGAACTCGTCGGTGGCGCGCTACTGCTGATCGGCTTGTTCAGCCGCCCGGTGGCGTTCGTGCTGGCGGGCTTCATGGCCGCGGCCTACTTCATGGGGCACGCGTCGAAAGGGCATGTGCTCACGCCGATTCTGAACCAGGGCGAGCTGGCCATCATGTTCTGCTTCGCGTTCCTGTTCATCGGCGCCGCCGGCGGCGGCGCCTGGAGCGTGGACTCCCTGCGTGGCAAGGCCACAGCGGCCTGATCAGGACGCTTGCTGGCCGATCACCGCCGCCTGCGTGTCAGGCGGCGCAGCGCTTTCCGGCGTGCCGGCCGCGTCGATCGCGGCGATGTTCTGGGCCAACTGGCCCTTGGGCCCCTGCACCAGCTCGAAGCGAACGCGGCCACCTTGCTTCAGGGTGCGGAAGCCATCCATCTGAATGGCCGAAAAGTGGGCGAACACGTCTTCGCCCCCCGCTTCGGGTTCGATGAACCCGAAGCCCTTCGCATCGTTGAACCATTTGACAGTGCCGGTGGCCATGGTGTCTCCCTGCGGGCGCCAGTGTTCGTGACGCCTGTCACATTTTCCTGCCGGCGGAAATCGACTGTCAAGAACGGGAACACCCCCGGCCCCGGCGCAGAAATGCCGGCTCGGCCCTGCGCATTTCAGGGCTTGCAGAACGTCGCGCGAGCGCAATATGCGAACGGTGATAACGTGACTGCGATCGCCGCAGTCAGCGCACCAACTCGATAGAATGAATCCATGCCCGACGAACCCGCCTCACCGCCCACGCCACCCGTGGTGCGACCCCAACCCGACGACGGGCAGGGCGCGGTCGTGGTCGAGCGCAAGACGCAAAAGACCGAGCCGCCGCGCATGTACCAGGTGGTTTTGCTCAATGACGACTACACCCCGATGGAGTTCGTTGTGATGGTGCTGCAGGAGTATTTCAAACGCGACCTCGAAACCGCGACCCAGATCATGTTGAAAATTCACCATGACGGGCGAGGCGTTTGTGGCGTCTACTCGAAGGACGTCGCATCGACAAAGGTTGAATTGGTGTTGGCCGCCGCGCGCCGCGGTGGCCACCCGTTGCAATGCATTATGGAGGCCGCATGATTGCCCAGGAACTCGAAGTCAGCCT
>JBDUAG010000420.1:0-4035 GCA_040004785.1 Burkholderiales bacterium
GGCCGACACCTACTGGCTGCCCGACTACGTCGGCGATCTCGATGCCGCGCTCGATGCGCTGCTGTTCGTGCCGGGCGCCGAGCACTTTCCCGTCGATCTGCTCGGCCACAGCATGGGCGGCAACGTCGTGATGATCTATGCCGGGCTGCGACCGGAGCGCGTCCGCCGGCTCGTCAACCTCGAAGGCTTCGGCATGCCGACGACGAAGCCCGCGCAGTCGCCGAAGCGCTACCTGCAATGGCTGGACGAACTGAAAGCCCCCGCCGGCATGCGCGACTACGCGAGCCTGGCCGAGGTCGCCGAGCGCCTGCGCAAGACCAACCCGCTGCTGCCCGCGGCGCGCGCCGCGTGGCTGGCACAGCATTGGTCACTCCAGAAGACGAACGCCGACGGCAGTGCCGGCCGCTTCGAGATCCTCGGCGACCCGGTGCACAAGCACGGCACGCCGATGCTCTACCAGCGCGACGAGGTGCTCGAATGCTGGAAGTTGATCACCGCACCGGTGATGTGGGTCGAGGGCGACCAGACCGACGTATCGCGCTGGTGGGGCACGCGCTACACCAAGGCCGAGTTCCACGAACGCCTGGGCGTGGTGACGAGCCGGGTCGAGCGCCACGTGCTCGCGCCGGCCGGCCACATGCTGCACCACGACCAGCCCGAAGCGCTGGCGCAGTTGCTGGAGCGCTTCCTGGCCCCGGCAACATAGCTTTACCGTGTGTCGCCGCGCTTGTCACGGAGCGGTCATGGCGGATTTCTAGAGTTCCGGAGGTGTTGACGGGTCGCTTCGGCGACGCGCGAGACACGCCACCAGAACTCCTTCATCCGCTCAGCCATCGCCCCGGGGATTCCATGCCAATGCTCAACCGCGCCACGACCTTGAACACGACGTTGACGGTGCTCACCGCCTCGATACTGGCCGCCTGCGGCGGCAGCGACAACTCGTCGCCGAGCGGCGTCACCGTCAGCGGCATGGTCACCGCGACCGCCTTCACGCCGGGCAGCGCCACCGAGCCGACGCTTGCCGCCGGCTACTACCAGGGCGCGCTGGTGTGCGTCGACACCAACGGCAACGGCAAGTGCGACAGCAGCGAGAACCCGGTGACCACCGACGCGAAGGGCGCGTTCACGATCGGCCTGCCGGCCAACGCCGCGCTGATCGCCGACATCGGCACCGGCGCCACCAACACCGCCAACGGCACGCACCCGGCCGCGCGCGACGTGTTCCGCGTCTCGCTCGACCAGGTCAACGAGCAGGCCGCCACCGGCGTCGTGATCAGCCCGCTGTCGTCAGAGATCGTGCGCCTCACCGAAGCCAACGCGAGCACCTACGCGGCCGAGAAGCAGAATGTCGCGACCCGCCTCGGTGTCGCGCTCACGTCGGTCACCAGCGACGCGAACGCCAGCGCGCTGGTCACCGTCGACAAGACCGCGATGCTGCGCGAGTCCAACGTGCTGACCAACCGCTTCACTTACGCGATCACCAAGCTCGACCGCGGCGACCTCTACCCCGACGCGCTGGCCGTGGCCGGCGGCGACCCGCGCCTGACCGGCCTGGCCGGCGTCACCGCCGCGACCGCGACGATTGCCGACACGCGCACGCCCATCACCTTCGCGCAGGCCGAGCAGGCCGCGTTCAACGTCGAGGGCATCCCGCGCTACGACCACATCTTCATCGTGATGCTGGAGAACAAGGCGACCTCGTCGATCCTGCACTCGCCGTTCGCGCCCAAGATCAACGCCTACCTCGCGGCCGGCAACCAACTTGCCAGCTACTACGCGACCGGCAATCCGAGCGAGCCCAACTACACGGCGCTCGGCGGCGCCGACGACTTCGGCATCACCGACGACAGCCAGTGGAACTGCGACGCGACCGGCGCCAACGCGGTGCAGGACCTGCCCGTGCCCGACAAGACCCAGCCGGGCCTGGCGAGTTCGCCGTTCGCGGCCACCTGCACGCAGACCGCGGCGGTCAATCACAACATCATCGGCAAGCCGAACCTCTTCAACGCGCTGAACGCATCGGGCATGGCCTGGCGCACCTACAGCGAATCGACCAACCCGGGCCAGGACCTGCGCACCGACAGCGTCGCCGATGCGGCGGTGGTCGCGCAGGACAACGTCTATGCGCCCGGCACGCTCGGCGGCAACGCCGTGGCGGTCGGCACGCCGGGCCTGAACCTGCCGATGCCGGCGGGCCTGTACAAGACCAAGCACCACCCCGGCATGGCCTACCAGAACGTGCGCAGCGCGCCCGAGTGGAAGTACAGCAACCGCACGATGGGCGGCGGGCAGTGGGACGCCGCGTTCGCGGCCGCCACCGCCTATGCGACGCCGGCCGGCTACGACATCGACCAGCTCGGCACCGACCTGGCGAGCGGCAACGTCGGCAACCTGAACTTCCTCGTGCCCGACCAGTGCGACGACATGCACGGCATCAGCGTGAAGGGCACCGTCGCCGGCAGCGCCACCGCGGTGACCGCGAGCGACTGCAGCAGCGTCGCCAACAACGTCCCGAACGCAACCGGCGGCGCGATCATCACGCGCGGCGACAACTACGTCGACTACGTCGTCAAGAAGATCCAGGCCTCGGCGCTCTGGACCAACCCGCAGAAGCGCGTCGCGATCGTGCTGATGTTCGACGAAGGCAGCGCCACCAGCGGCTTCAACTCGTGCTGCGGCTGGAACGTGGCCAACAGCAGCGTGGCCCAGCCGCTGAAGCAGAACAGCGACGGCAGCTTCTCGCCCGACGCGAGCGTTGTCAACTACACCAAGGGCAACCGCGGCCACGGCGAGAGCATCTTCGGCATCCTGAGCAACCAGGCGAACGCGCCCAAGGGCGTGTCCGATGGCGACGCCTACAGCCACTTCGCATTCGTGCGCACGCTGCAGGACATGTTCGGCACGGCCGACCCGGCCGTCGACGCGTCGTACATGAACCGCTCGAAGTACACCGAGAAATTCATCGCCTCCAACATCCTGAACCTGCCCGAGTACGCCGGCAGCGCCGACACGCATTTCGACTCGGTGCGGCCGATCAACCACGCCTTCGTGGCGCCCGCCACGTACACGCAGAAGCAGTCGGCCGACGTGAGCACGACGGCGCAAGTCGGACCGGACAGCTCGCAGACCAACGTCTGGGCGACGAAGTAGGACAGGGCCCGGATGCCTCGCCACGCGCCTGGCGCGCGTGGCGGCCGCGCATGACGACGATGTTGACGAAACGCACGACCCTCCTCGCCGCCGCCACCGCCGCGAGCCTGCTCGCGGGCTGCGGCGGCGACAACGCTTCGGCGCCGACGCCGGCCACGGCCACTGCCAGCGCGGCGTCGACCAGCACGCTCAACCTGGCCGCCCAGGCCGGCGAGAAGATGTTCGTCGATGCAACCCTGTCGGGTTCGGGGAGGATGTCCTGCGCGAGTTGCCACGACCCCAAGGCGGCCTACGGTCCGTCGAACGCCCTGGCGGTGCAGCTCGGCGGTCTCACGCTGGCCACCGCCGGCCTGCGCAGCCCGCCCTCGCTGCGCTACAAGGACGCGACACCGCCCTACGCCGACCTGCTCGACAACCCCGACGGCATCAGCGCGCCTGGCCCGGGCGGCGGTTTCACCGGGGACGGCCGGGCCGCCACGCTCGCCGACCAGGCGAGACTGCCCTTGCTCGACGCGCGCGAGATGGCCAACGCCAGCGGCGACGACGTGGTCCGGAAGATCCGCGCGTCGGCCTACGCCGACCTGTTCCGCCAGGCCTTCGGCGCGACCGCGTTCGACGACCCGAGCGCGGCGTTCGGCAACGCGGTCAAGGCGCTGCAGGCCTACCAGCTCGAGGACCAGTCGTTCCACCCGTACAGCAGCAAGTTCGATCTCTACGCCGGCAACAAGATCGGCGGCACGCTGACTGCGGCCGAGACGCGCGGCCTGAAGGTGTTCGCCAACCCGCAGACCGGCAACTGCGCGTCGTGCCACTACCAGGGCGCAGGCCTGAACGGCAGCTCGGCGCTGTTCACCGACTTCTCGTACGAGGCGATCGGCGTGCCGC
>JBDUAG010000421.1:0-4033 GCA_040004785.1 Burkholderiales bacterium
ACGCACTTCCAGATCAGGCCCATGCGCTGCGCTTCTTCGGCCGGCAGCTTGTCGCCGGTCATCGCCAGCGCGAGCGCGTTCGCGCGGCCGACCAGCCGCGGCAGCAGCCAGGTGCCGCCGGCGTCGGGCACCAGGCCGATCTTGGAGAACGCCTGAATGAAGCTGGCCGAGCGCGCCGCGATCACGATGTCGCAGCCGAGCGCGATACTCGCGCCCGCGCCGGCCGCGACGCCGTTGACGGCCGCGATCACCGGCACCGGCATGGCGCGGATGCGCAGCGCGAGCGGCTTGTAGAAGCGCTCGATCACGTTGCCGACGTCGGTCGGCTTCGCGCCCGGCGTGAGGTCGGGCGCCACGGCCGGATCGGCCAGGTCCTGACCTGCGCAGAAGCCGCGACCGGCGCCGGTGAGCACGAGGCAGCGCACGCTCGCGTCGGCTTCGGCGGCACTGAGTGCGACGGCCAATTCCTCGTGCATCGCCGACGTAAAGGTGTTCAGCGCCTTCGGCCGGTTCAACGTGATCGTGCGGACCGCGCCCTCCTGCGCGACCAGCACCAGTGCCTCGGACATGATCTGACTCCTGTGATGGACCGGCAAACATCCTCGACCGACCGGTAGGTAAATTCTAGGCGGTGCGAACCGCGAGGAACAAGGCCGAAGGGCCGGGGTTTTCCCGCGGCGGCGACAATCGACACCTCGATGAGTTCACCGCCACCCTCGCCCACCTCACCGCCGTCGCCGTGGAGCGCGCTGCGCCACGCGCCGTTCCGTGGGCTCTGGCAAAGCGGCGCCGCGTACTTCATCGGTAACGCGATGCAGGCGATGGCGGCGGCCTGGATGATGGTCGAGCTGACCGGTTCGTCGTTCCTGGCGGCGCTGGTGCAGACCGCGGTGTTCCTGCCGATGTTCCTGCTCGCGCTGCCGGCCGGGGTGCTCGCCGACACCACCGACCGGCGCCGCCTGATCCTGATCGCGCTGATGATCCAGGCTGGCACTGCCTCGCTGCTCGCGGCACTGGTGTTCGCAGGCTACGCCGGCCCGGGCTCGCTGCTGTTCCTGATCTTCATCGCCGGAAGCTGCACCGCCGTGCTGTCGCCGGCCTGGAACTCCGCGATCGGCGATTCGGTGCCGCGCACCGAGCTGCCGCAGGCGATCATCGCGGTGGCGATCGCCTACAACGCGGCGCGCGCGCTCGGCCCGGCGCTGGCCGGTGTCGTGTTCGCGCAGTTCGGCGCGAGCTGGATCTTCGTCATCGCCGTCGCCACCACGTTCGCGATGATGCAGGGCATCCGGCGCTGGCCGCCGCGCCCGCACCCGCCATCGCGCTTGCCGGCCGAGCGGCTGTGGGGCGGCATCCTGAGCGCGCTGCGGTTTGCGCGCCACTCGCGCATCATCCTCGCGCAGCTGGTGCGCACCGTGGCCTACAGCGGCGCCGGCTCGGCGCTGTGGGCGCTGCTGCCGATCATCGGCCAGCGCCAGCTCGGCCTCGGCGCCGAAGGCTTCGGCCTGCTGATGGGTTGTCTCGGCACGGGTGCGGTCTGCGCCGGCCTCGTGATCGGCCGGTTGCGCGCCAGCGCCGGGCTCGAGCCGTTGGTGCGCAGCGGCTGTGTCGTGTTCGCGCTGGTGATGCTGGTGGCGGCGTTCTCGCAGCAGCGGCTGCTGGTGTACGCCGCGTTGCTGCTCGGCGGAGCGGCGTGGATGTCGGTGATGTCGACCTTCAACACCGCGACGCAGACCAGCGCGCCGCCTTGGGTGCGCGCCCGCGCGACCGCCATGCACACGCTGTGCGCGCTCGGCTCGTTCGCGATCGGCTCGGCGCTTTGGGGCGCCATCTCGAGCCTGTTCGGGCTGCCCGCGGCGCTGTGCACCGCCGCACTGTGCATGGCCGGCGGGCTGCTGCTGGCCCGGCCGTTCCCCCTGCGCATGGGGGGGACCACGGAGGTAAACCAGGTCGCACCGTGGGAGGATCTGTTCGTGGCCGAGGAGCCGGCACCCGAGGCCGGGCCGGTGGCGGTCGAGATCGGCTATCGCATCCGGCCTGAAGAGACCGCCGCGTTCCTCGAAGCGGTGAGCCTGCTGCGCGCACCGCGCCGGCGCGACGGCGCCACGATCTGGCGCCTGTACCGCGACCTCGGCGACCCGGCGCGATACGTCGAGCGTTTCATCGTGACCTCATGGGCCGACTACCTGCACCAGCGTGCCCGCGCGACCGTCGCCGATCACGACCTTGAGCTCGTGGTGCGCGGGTTTATGCAGGAAGGCGAAAGCGTGACCACGCAGCACTACATCGCCGAGCGCTGAATCCGCTTGTCGGATTGACCGATCCACATATTTCCATCAAACTCGAAGTATGGAAGAACAAGCCGCCCTCATGTCTCTGGCCGCACTCGCGCAGCCGATGCGGCTGCGCATCTTCCGTGCGCTGGTCGGCGCCGGGCCGTTGGGGATGACACCCAGTGCACTTTCCTCGATGTTGGATGTGCCAGCATCGACGCTCTCCTTCCACCTGAAGGAACTGACGCACTCGGGCCTCGCGACCCAAGTGCGCGAGAGCCGCAACCTGATCTATCGCCCGGCGATCGAGCAGATGAACGATTTGCTCGCCTACCTCACAGCCCACTGCTGCCAGGGCGAAGGCTGCGAAGCCACCTCGGTCCCCGGCTGCGTCGCCTGTTGAACCATGGCCGCGCTGCACCGCAAACTCATCGCCGAAACACTCGGCACCGGGTTGCTGCTGACCATCGTCATCGGCTCCGGAATCATGGCCGAGCGCCTGTCGGGCGGCAATCCGGCAATCGCGTTGCTGGCCAACACGCTGGCAACCGTGGGCGGGCTCTACATCCTGATCGAGGTGTTCGGCCCCGTCAGCGGGGCGCACTTCAACCCGGCTGTCAGCGCCGTGATGGCACTGCGCAACGAGTTGCCGAAGGCCGCCTTGCCGCCCTACATCGCCGCCCAACTCGTCGGCGCGATGCTCGGCGCCTGGCTGGCCCACGCCATGTTCGACATGACGATCCTGCAGTTCTCGACCCATCAGCGCAGCGGCCTTGGCCAATGGATCGCCGAAGCGGTCGCCACCGCGGGCCTGCTGCTGGTGATCCTGCGCGCACCGGCTGGCCGCGCCGCCGCGATGGTGGCGAGCTACATTGGCGCGGCCTACTGGTTCACCGCGTCGACCTCATTCGCCAATCCGGCGGCCGCCTTCGGTCGCATGTTCTCGGACAGCTTCGCCGGCATCGCGCCTGCGAGCGTCGCGGGCTTCGTGGCTGCAGAACTCGTCGGCGCAGTCATCGGCCTGGGCGTTCATCGCGCGCTCGGCACGCCCTTCGAAGGCCGGCCCGCATTGCCATGACGCTGACATCATGACCTCCATCACGATCTATCACAACCCCGCATGCGGCACGTCGCGCAACACGCTGGCCCTGATCCGCAACAGTGGTGCCGAGCCGGTGGTCGTCGATTACCTGAAAGCGCCACCGGGCCGTGCCAAGCTGGTCGAGCTGATCGCGGCGATGGGGGTGCCGGTGCGCAGCGTGTTGCGCGAGAAAGGCACGCCCTACGCCGAGCTGAAGCTTGGCGACCTGACGTGGACCGACGACCAGCTGATCGACTTCATGGTCGCACACCCGATCCTGATGAACCGGCCGATCGTCGTCACGCCACTGGGAACGCGCCTGTGCAGGCCGTCGGAAGCGGTGCTCGACATCCTGCCCTCGCCGCAACTCGCGCCGTTCACGAAGGAAGACGGCGAGCAGGTCATCGACGCGGAGGGCCGCCGTGTCGCTCCTTGATCTCAGCATGCCCAATGTCGACCCAGCGCTGTTCGATCCGCCGACGGGCGCGCGCCTCGCAAACGCCGGCTCGTCCAGCCACGCCCCGCGCTTTCTGCTGCTCTACGGCTCGCTGCGCGAGCGCTCCTACAGCAAGCTGCTGACGCTCGAAGCGGCGCGTCTGCTGTTGGCGATGGGCGGCGAGGTGCGCGTGTTCGATCCGACCGGCCTGCCCTTGCCTGACTCAGCACCCGAAACGCATCC
>JBDUAG010000422.1:0-4023 GCA_040004785.1 Burkholderiales bacterium
ACATGGCGCTCGACATCGTGATCATGGCCGCGGGCAAAGGCACCCGCATGAAATCCAGCCTGCCCAAGGTGCTGCACAAGCTCGCGGGGCGAGCCCTATTGCAGCATGTTCTGGACACTGCCGCGGCATTGGGCGCGCAAGGCACCGTCGTGATCACCGGCCACGGCGCCGACGAGGTCGAGGCGGCGGTGACCGCACCACACCTGGGTTTCGTGCGCCAGATGCCGCAGCTCGGCACCGGACACGCGGTGCAGCAGGCGGTTCCGAAGCTGCACGCCGAGGGCACGACGCTGGTCCTGAACGGCGACGTGCCGCTGATCGAAGCGGCGACGGCGCGCGCGCTGGTCGAGGCCTGTGGCGGCCTGCGCCTGGCGCTGCTGACCGTCGATCTGGCCGACCCGACCGGCTACGGCCGCCTCCTGCGCGGCGACCCGGCCGGGCGCGGCGCGACCGAAGGCGGGCGCGTGCGCGGCATCAAGGAGCACAAGGACGCGAGCCCGACGGAGCGCCAGATCCGCGAGGTCTACACCGGCGTGATGGCCGCGCCGACCGTGCTGCTCAAACGCTGGCTCGCGGCGCTCGAGAACGACAACGTGCAGGGCGAGTATTACCTCACCGATGTGGTGGCGATGGCCGTCGCCGAGGGCGTGCCGGTCGTCACCGCGCAGCCGGCGAGCGAGACAGAGGTGCTGGGCGTGAACAGCCCGGTTCAGCTCGCCGATCTGGAGCGCCGCTTCCAGCGCCGTCAGGCCGACGCACTGATGGAGGCCGGCGTGCGCTTCGCCGATCCGGCGCGCTTCGACCTGCGCGGTGAACTGCGCTGCGGGACCGACGTGGAGGTCGACGTCAATTGCGTCTTCGAGGGCAGCGTCGCGCTCGGCAACGATGTGCGCATCGGCGCGAATTGCGTGATCCGCAACGCGGTGATCGGCGACCGTGCGGTGATCCACCCGTTCACGCACATCGACGGCGAGGCGCTCGGCGTCACGGTGGGCACCGGCTCGCTGATCGGCCCGTTCGCCCGGCTGCGGCCGGGTGCGGTGCTGGCCGAGGAGGTGCACATCGGCAATTTCGTCGAGGTCAAGAACTCGACACTGGCACGCGGCGCGAAGGCGAATCACCTCGCCTACCTGGGCGATGCCACGGTCGGCGAGCGCGTCAACTACGGTGCCGGCAGCATCACCGCCAACTACGACGGCGCCAACAAGCACCGCACCGTGATCGGCGCCGACGTGCATGTGGGCAGCAACTGCGTGCTGGTGGCGCCGGTCACGCTCGGCGCGGGCGCCACCATCGGCGGCGGCTCGACGATCTCGAAAGACGCGCCGGCCGGTCAGCTCACGGTGGCGCGCGGCAAACAGGTCTCGCTGGCAGGCTGGAAGCGGCCCGTCAAGACGCCTGCCAAGTAGCGTGACGCTTCAGCACCCATGATTCGAAGGCGTGTTGCGGGAGCGGCGCGCTGATCAATGTGCCTTGCAGCTCGTCGCAGCCCTCGCGCGCGAGGAAGTCGCGCTGGGCTTCGGTCTCGACGCCCTCGGCGATCACGGTCAGGCCCAGGCTGCGGCCCATCTGGATGATGGCGCGCGCGATCGCCGCCGAATCTCGGTTGGCGGGCAGGTCGTGCACGAACGAGCGGTCGATCTTGAGCTTGTCGATCGGCAGCTCCTTCAGGTGGCCGAGCGACGAGTAGCCGGTGCCGAAATCATCGACCGAGATGCGCATGCCCATCTTCTTCAGCCGCTCCAGACGCCGCTTCACCTGCGGCAGATCGTCCATCAGCATGCGCTCGGTGAGCTCGAGCTCGATCAGCCCCTGGGACGCCTCGCCGGGCGGCAGCGCGGCGGCCATCGAGTCGACGAATCCGTTCGCGTGGAACTGCACGCCGGCCAGGTTGATCGCCACCGGCGCCACCGGCAACCCCATGCCGCTCCAGCGCAGCGCGCAGCGCACCGCTTCGTCGAGCACCCACTGGCCGATCGGCAGCATCAGCTGGCGCTGCTCCGCGAGCGGGATGAACGCATCGGCGAGCAGCAGGCCGCGCTCCGGGTGCTGCCAGCGGATCAGCGCCTCGGCGCCGACCAGCGCGCCATCGACAGCGCGCACCTGCGGCTGGAAGTACAGCAGGAACTCGCCGCGCTCCAGCGCCTGCGCGAGCTCCCCTTCCATCACCAGCTCCGCATACGCGGCGCCGGCCATGCGCGGCTCGAAGAACTGCACGTTGGCGCGGCCGCGCGCCTTGGCCAGGTACATCGCCGAGTCGGCGTGCTTGACGAGCTCGTCGCTCGTGTCGCCATCACCCGGGTAGCGCGCGACGCCGATCGACGGCGTCACCGACAGCGGCCGCCCTTCGGCCGCGATCGGCGCGCTGATCGCCTTCAGCAGCTTGCCCGCCACCTCGGCCGCATCCCCCGCACGCGGCTCGTCGGGCGCGAGGTGCGACAGCAGCACGACGAACTCGTCACCGCCGAAGCGCGCGACCACGTCCGTCGACCGCAAGCTCGCGGTGATGCGCCCGGCCACGGTGCGCAGCAACGCGTCGCCGACGAGGTGGCCGAGCGAATCGTTGACGCGCTTGAAGTCGTCGAGGTCGATGAACAGCAGCGCCAGACGTGGACCGGGGCCATCGCCCGAGGCCAGCATCGAGCGCTCCAGGTGCTCCATGAACGACATGCGATTCGGCAGCCCGGTCAGCGAATCGAAATGCGCCATGTGGTGGATGCGCGCCTGCGCCGCGTGGCGGTCGCGGATGTCGCGCACGATCGTCATGCGCAGCCGCTCGCCGCCGCGCATCATCGTGCGCACGATGAACTCGACCGCGATGCGCGCGCCGTGCTTGTCGAGCAGCACGCTCTCGTAGGCCGTCTCCTGGCCCGAGGCGATCACCGCGGCGACCTGCGCCACATGATCGGGGGCGATGAACTCCAGCGTCTTGCGGCCCAGCATCTCGGCGTGCGTGTAGCCGATCAGCGCGCACGCCGGCGGGTTGACATCGGTGATGAAGCCATCGCGGTGGAACACGATGCCCTCGGCGCTGGCCTGCATGAACTTGGCCAGCCGTTCCTCGGATTCGTGCGCGATCTGCTCGGCGACACGGTGGCGCGTGATGTCGTTGATCAGCACGAAGGCGCCGACCGCCTCGCCCGCCGGATCCTCGAGGTGCGGCAGCAGGTGGACCTCGATCCAGCGCGTCGAACCGTCCACCGCAGTCAGCGTGCGTTCGTAGACGACCTCGATGCGCTTCGCCAGCATGCGCTCGATGTGCGGTTGGATCGCGCTCGCGGCCGGCGCGCCGATGATCTCCTCGAGCGTCAGGCCGACGATGTTCGCGGTATCGCAGCGGAAGGCCTCGGCATACTGGCGGTTCGCGAACTGGCAGCGGAGGTCGCCGGCCCGGTAGTACGCGATCAGGACGGGCACGTTGTCGGCAAGCAGCCGAAACAGCGATGCCTGGGCCTGCGGCGACCGGCTGGCGAGCGCACCGCCGCCCGGCGATTCACCCGTTGCTGCGGTGTCGCCATCATTTCGCGCGAGCAACGCGTCGTTGGTCATGGCGCTGCGGATCATAGACGGCGGCCTCGCGGCACACCAGCGCCTTGGCGCCGGGTCAGCGGCTGGCGTGCTGCAGGGTTTCGACTGCGAGACAAAGGTCGTCCCAGGCCTTGGCCTTGTCCACCAGGTTGCGCAAGAGGTAGGCCGGGTGGTAGGAGACGATCAGCGGCACGCCCTGGTACTGGTGCACCCGGCCGCGCAGCCGGCCCACCGGCTCGGTGCTGCGCAGCAGGCTCTGCACCGCGAATGCGCCCATTGCGAGGATGATCTTCGGCCGCACCAGCTGGATCTGACGGATCAGGAAAGGCTCGCACTTCGCGAGTTCGTCGGGCTCGGGGTTGCGGTTGCCGGGCGGGCGGCACTTGAGCGTGTTGGCAATGAAGACCTGCCGTTCGGGGTCGGCCTCGCCACGGGTCAGGCCGACGGCGCGCAGCATGTTGTCGAGCAACTGGCCGGACTTGCCGACGAAGGGCT
>JBDUAG010000032.1:0-13640 GCA_040004785.1 Burkholderiales bacterium
AGGTGCCGAGGTTCCACAGGATCGCCGCGATCAGCAGCGCGAACACCATCGCGAAGCCCGCGCCGGAGCCGACCTGAAGGATCAACTCGACAGGCAGCAGCGAGATGATGCCGAACGCGACCGCGCCGCTGGAAAGCAGCACGCCGAGAAAGTTGAAGAAGCCCGACCACACGACCGCGACATTCGGCGACAGCGAGTGGGTGTAGATGACGGTCGCGACGGCGTTGGCGGTGTCGTGGAAACCGTTGACGAACTCGAAGCCGAGCGCGATCAGCAGCGCCACGCCGAGCAGGATGTACGGCACCCAGGTGGTCGCGATGGCACCCGCCTCGCTCACGTCATTGACAAGGCTGTAGCCGGTGAACAGCAGGCCGATCGCGAGCAGGCCGATGAACACGATCGCGGTGACGGGCCCGGGCTTCTTGTCGAGGTGTGGGCGCGACGGTGCGGCATGCGCGGGCAGTGCCGCGGTGGTGGCGGTGTTCATCTCAGTAGACCTCCGGAACGACGATGTCTCGCGCGACCGGCTGACGCACGTAGTCGTCATGCCGCACGCGCTCGGGCAGCACGATGGGCGCGTGCTCGGTTTCTTCGTAGGGCATCTGGCTCAGCAGGTGGTGGATGCAGTTCAGGCGCGCCTTCTTCTTGTCCACCGCCTGCACCACCCACCACGGCGCCTCCGCGATGTGGGTGCGCTCCAGCATGATCTCTTTCGCCTTCGTGTACTCCTCCCAGCGGCGGCGCGATTCGAGGTCCATCGGGCTCAGCTTCCACTGCTTCAGCGGGTCGTGGATGCGGCCGAGGAAGCGCAGGTGCTGCTCTTCGTCAGAGATCGAGAACCAGTACTTGATGACCTGGATGCCCGAGCGCACCAGCATCTTCTCGAACTCGGGCACGGTGCGGAAGAACTCCTCGTACTGCGCGTCGTCGCAGAAGCCCATCACGCGCTCGACGCCGGCGCGGTTGTACCAGCTGCGGTCGAACAGCACGATCTCGCCGGCCGCCGGCAAGTGAGACACATAGCGCTGGAAGTACCACTGCGTGCGCTCGCGGTCGTTCGGCGCCGGCAGCGCAGCGACGCGACAGACGCGCGGGTTCAGCCGCTGCGTGATGCGCTTGATCACACCGCCCTTGCCGGCCGCGTCGCGCCCCTCGAAGATGATCACGACCTTGTGGCGCTTGGCCACCACCCAGTCCTGCAGCTTGACGAGCTCGCCCTGCAGGCGGAACAGCTCGCGGAAGTACTGGCGGCGCGCCTCCTTGTAGTCGTCGTCGGGCAAGGCCGTCTCGCCGGCCACGCGGCCCGCGATGTCGTCGACGTGGCGGTCGTCGAGCTCGAGTTCGAGCTCCTCGTCATAGCTGTCGGCCAGGTCCGCGTGGATGCGGCGGATCAGCTCATGGTCGGTGGAAGTCAATCGGGTCTCCTGCCACGCGGATGCGCGTGAACAGGAGACGCTAGCCGCGCTTCATGACGGTTCGATGACAGCTGCGGGTTCCGGACCACGAGCGCACCAGCAATCCCGATTCAAACCACCAACTTGCCGCCCCCCAGTTTCAGCGGACGCATGGCGAAGACATAACCACCGGACGCTTTCGTGCGGCCCGCGGCACTGGCGCTCGCCTCAATGTGTCAATCAGATGGGGCGGCTCCGGCGGCCCTTGTCGACGTTGCATCAAAATAGCCGCCCACCCTCGAACGTCACTGTCCGTGTCCGAACCAGATCCGCCATCTTCGAACAACTTCTCGCGAGCTGCCTTCGCCGCCATGGGCGAATGGTGGCCGCGCCTGCAACCCTGGTTGATCGCCGGACTCGGTGTGGCCCTCGCAGTCGGGCTCGGGTTCGCGTTGCATCGCCTGCTGCTTGAAGTTCGGTACGACAGCGTGATAAAGGCGGTCGATGCCACGCCGCGTGCCGCCATCGTCGCGGCGCTTGCTGCCACGGCGATCAGCTACTTCGCGTTGACGGAATACGACACTTCGTCGCTTCGGTACGCCCGCGCCAAGGTTGCGCGCGGCACGGTGCTGTTGACGTCGTTCGTCGCCTACTCGCTGTCCAACACGATCGGTCTCGGGCCGCTGTCGGGCGCGGCGGTTCGCTTGCGGCTGTACTCGGCCGCAGGCCTCGAGCCCCCGCAGATCGCACGCGTCATTGCGTTCAATGCCGCGGCATTCGGCCTCGGCATGCTGGCGTTCGGCGCGGTGGGGCTGCTGTGGGGCGCTTCGGAGGTCGCCCAGTTGCTGCACACCCAGGCTTGGGCGCTGCGCTCGCTGGCGATCGCGATGATTGCGTTCTTGGCCGGCCTGCTCTGGATCTGTACGAAGCGCCGCGTGCTCCGGCTCGAATTCGTGATCGGCCGGCGTTGGAGTTGGAGCTTGCGGCTGCCGCCGCTGCGCCTCGCGCTGCGCCAGCTCGTGATCTCCGCATTCGAGCTCGGTGCTTCAGCCGCAGCACTCTGGTTCCTGCTGCCGGCGAATCACATCGCACCGTCGACCTTCGCCGCGTTCTATGCGATTGCGATCGCTGCCGGGATCGTGAGTCATGTGCCCGGCGGCATCGGCGTGTTCGAAGCGGTGATGCTTCTCGCGAGCGGCACCGCGGTGCCAAGCGAAGCCATGCTCGGCGCCTTGCTGCTCTACCGAGGCATCTACTACGTGCTCCCGCTGGTGCTGGCGACCGGCACGCTGATCTTCTACGAGTTGCGGTCCGGTGTCGCGGCTCCGGTCGGGCGCATGGCCGTTCACCTGAGCCCGCGGCTGATGGCCGCGCTGACGCTGGTCGCTGGCCTGTGGCTGATGATCTCCGGGGTCACGCCGTTCACGGCCGACGCGCGCGAAGTGCTCGCGGCGCTGCGCGTGCCGCTGCCGCTGATCGAAGCCTCGCACTTCCTCGGCAGCGTCGCGGGCTTCGGGCTGCTGCTGGTGGCGCGCGGCCTGTTGCATCAGCTCGACGCCGCGTGGTGGGCGGCCCTCGGCCTGTCGATCGTCGCAGCGGTGCTCGCGCTACCGAAAGGCATCGCGTTGAGCGAGGCTGCGCTGCTGCTGACACTCGCCCTGCTGCTCGTGATCTCCCGCAGGCAATTCGACCGGCGCTCGTCGCTGTTCTCCCAGCATCTCGAACCGGGATGGTTTCTGGCGTTGGGCGGTGTGATCGTGGCCTGCGTCTGGGTGCTCTTCTTCGCGTATCAGGAAGTTGGGTACAGCAATCGGCTCTGGTGGCAATTCGAGCTCGACGGGCAGGCGCCGCGCTCGCTGCGGGCGCTGATGGGCATTGCACTGGCTGCGTTGGCGTTCGGCCTTTGGCAACTGCTCAGGCCGTCGGCAGGCGAGGTCGCACAGCCGTCGGCCGGCGACGTTCTGCGTGCGGCCGCGATCGTGCGCGCGAACCCCTTGTCCGACGGTTGCTATGCGCTTGTCGGCGACAAGCACCTGATGTTCTCGCCGTCCGGCAGAAGTTTTCTCATGTTCGGAAAGCAGGGCCGGTCCTGGGTGTCGCTGCATGGCCCGTTCGGCGACAGTCGCGAGTGGTCGGATCTCGTCTGGCAGTTCATCGAGGTGGCGACGGACCACGGCGGACGAGCCGCCTTCTATCAGGTCCGCCCGTCGACTTTGCCGCTGTATCTCGACTGCGGACTTGAGGTTTTCAAATTGGGCGAACATGCGCATGTGAACCTGCCCGACTTCAATCTCAAAGGTGCGCGGCGCGCAAACCTTCGTTCCGGCGTGAACCGCAGCGAGCGCGAAGGCCTGACCTTCGAGGTCGTTGCGCCGCACGAGGTTGGTCCGCTGCTGCCGGCGCTGCGCGAGATCTCCGATGCGTGGCTGGCCGGACAGCGCGGCCGCGAAAAGGGCTTCTCGGTGGGCCGATTCGATACGGACTACCTGCAGCGACTACCCACCGCGGTCGTTCGGCGAGCCGGCCGCCCAATCGCATTTGCCAACCTGCTCACCACCGACGCGAAGGACGAAGCGAGCGTCGACCTGATGCGCTACCTGCCGGATTCACCACCCGGCACGATGGACTTCCTGTTCGCCCGGATCATGCTGCACCTCCAGCAGGAAGGCTACGAGCGCTTCGGACTCGGCATGTCGCCGATGGCCGGCATGGCGGGGCGCCGCAAGGCGCCGCGTTGGCAGCGTCTGGGCAGGCTGCTGTTCGAGTACGGCGATCGTTTCTACAACTTTCGCGGGCTGCACAATTTCAAGGACAAGTTCGAGCCGGTGTGGGAAGCGC
Source organism: Burkholderiales bacterium (assembly GCA_040004785.1). Classification (GTDB taxonomy): domain Bacteria; phylum Pseudomonadota; class Gammaproteobacteria; order Burkholderiales; family Burkholderiaceae_C; genus LMDS01. The sequence continues at coordinate 4,233 of JBDUAG010000032.1, forward strand.
GATATCTCGCCGCACCGGGTGGCCTCGTCCCGGTCTTCGTGCTGGCCGATGTGGCCACGATGATCGGCGGCGGATTCAAGGGCATCATCTCCCGATGAAGGCGTGGTGCTGGGCAATGTTGTTGACGCTGCTCGCAGCGTGCGCCTCGGACGTACGTGCGCAGAAGGCGCAGCAAACGCCGTCGACGTCGATGACGCACGGCCTCTTCAGCGACGTTCAGGTGTTCCGGCCCGTCGGCACGCCGCGGCAATTCGTGCTGCTGCTGTCCGAGAACGATGCTCCGCGCGAGTTCGAGCGCGAGCTGATCCGGAAGATGACGGCGGCCGGCGCGATGGTGTCGGCCGTGCCGCTCGCGCCGTTCTATCGCCGGCTCGAAGCTCAGGATGGCAAGTGCACCTTCGGCGCTGGCGCACTAGAGAATCTCGCCCGGCACGTCGAGGCCTTCGAGAAGCTGCCGACGTATCTGCTGCCCATCATCGTCGGCTCTGGCCGAGCGTCGTCGTTTGCGTATGGCGTGCTGGCGCAGGCGCCGGACGGCACGTTCGCGTCGGCGATGTCACTCGACTTCTGCCCGCGGCTGATGTTCCGAACGCCGCTGTGCGCCGCCAATGCGTTGCGCTGGCAGGGTACTGCGGATGGCGCCATCGATCTGCTGCCGGCCGCCTCGCTGTTAGCGCCATGGACCGCGATGCAAGGTCCTGATGTCGCGGCCTGCAGAGCGGGCGAGGCGCATGCGTTCACGCAGCGGGTCGCGCGGGCCACCTGGATCCCGGCCCAGGCTTCGAGCACGCCGGCGGCGATAACGCAGGTGGAGCAAGTGCCTGCCGCGTTCGATGCAGCTTACGCGGCGCTCGCCGCGAAGGAACAGGGGCTCGAGGCACCGCCGGCAGAACTCGCCGGCCTGCCCCTGGTCGAGCTGCCGTCAGCGGGCGGCGGCGAACGCTTCGCGGTGCTTCTGTCGGGCGACGGTGGGTGGGCCGGTATCGACAAGGGCATCGCCGAAGCGATGGTTCAAAAAGGCGTCCCGGTCGTAGGCTTCGATTCGCTGCGCTACTTCTGGAGTCCGCGCACGCCCGAGGGACTGGCCCGCGACCTCGACCGCGTCATTCGCTACTACGCGGCTCGTTGGAAGCGCAAGGAGGTCATCCTGATCGGCTATTCCCAGGGCGCGGACGTGCTGCCGTTCGCGTTCAATCGGCTGCCGGCGCGCACGCGCTCGAGCGTGCATCTGACCGCGTTGCTGGGACTGGGGCAAATGGCCTCGTTCGAATTCCATCTTTCGAACTGGATCGGCCCGAGCGGCGACAAGCCCATCGCCCCCGAGGCCGCGAAGCTGACCGCCGCCAGAACGCTGTGCATCTACGGTCAGGACGAGCGCGATTCTCTTTGCCCGCAACTCGCGCCCGGACATGTCCAAGCAGTTCAGTTGTCCGGCGGGCACCACTTCGGCGGCGGATACGGCGCGTTGGCGGTCCGCATTCTCGATGCCGTTCCGAAGTAGGCGCGCCAAGGATATCGGTGTGTTGGTCCACTCTGCATTTGAGCTGCTACAAGACGGGAATCTTCTGGTAGCAGCTCATGGCCGGATTCAGTGAAAGCAGCGGCGCACTTCAGGCGGGTGCATTCACTGGAATACAGAGACGGCCGCCGCGGCCGGAGACCTACCGATAGAACGCTTCGACGGTGCCCTTGAGCTTGATCATCAGCGGCTGGCCCTTGCGATCCAGCGCCTTGCCGGCGGGCACCTTGACCCAGCCCTCGCTGATGCAGTACTCCTCGACATCGGAACGCTCCTTGCCGTTCAGGCGGATGCCGACCTCGCGCTCGAACACGGCGGCGACGTGATGCGGGCTGCGCGGGTCGACCGACAGGCGGTCGGGTATCGGGGGTGCGGGGTTGGCTTCGGTCATGGGCGCATTCTCCCAGCCTTTTTGGGCCGCGCTGCGCTCGCCCACAATGCGCGGTGCGCTCCGGCACCACCAGGAACGTTCCCATGGCAGACACCGTGCTCGTCTCGGGTGGCAGCGGCTACATCGCCGGCTTCCTCATCCGTCAGTTGGTGGCGGAGGGCTGGATGGTCCACACCACCGTGCGCAGCCTGCGCAAGGAAGGCGCGGTACGGCAACTGCTGGGCGTGGACGACAGCCGGCTCGAGTTCTTTGCCGCCGACCTGAATGCAGATGCCGGCTGGGCCGAAGCGATGGCCGGCTGCGGCTTCGTCGCGCATGTGGCGTCACCCCTGCCCGCCGGCGTGCCGAAGGACGCGAACGAACTGATCGTGCCCGCACGCGACGGCGCCCTGCGTGCGCTGCGCGCGGCCAAGGCGGCCGGGGTCAAGCGATTCGTGATGACCTCGTCAGTGGCGGCCATCTCCTACGGCCGCGGCCGCGGTGTCCACCACTTCACCGAGGCCGACTGGACACAGCTCGACAAGCCGGGCATCTCGCCCTACATCCAGTCCAAGACCATCGCCGAACGCACCGCGCGCGACTGGGTCGCGGCCGAAGGTGCGGGCATCGAGTTCTGCACCATCAACCCGTCGGTGGTGCTCGGGCCGGTGTGGAGCCGCGACTATTCGGCATCGCTCGGCATCGTGAAGAACCTGCTCAACGGCAAGGTGCGCGTCTGCCCCGACTTCGGTTTCGGCGTGGTCGACGTGCGCGACGTGGCCGACCTGCATGTGCGTGCGCTGAAGGCGCCGGGCATGGCCGGCGAGCGCTTCATCGCCTCCGGCCGCTTCATGAAGATGCGCGAGGTCGCCGACGTCCTGCGCGCCGGGCTGGGTGCGCAAGCGAATCAGGTCACCACCCGCAACGTACCCGACTGGCTCGTGCGCGTCGCCGCCCTCTTCAACCCGCTGGCCCGAGCGGTGGTCGGCGAGCTGGGCTCGGTGCGCAACCAGGACGCCTCGCACGCCAAGGCCAAGCTCGGTTGGACCACACGGCCGGTAGAGGCAAGCATCCTCGACAGCGCGCGCAGCCTGATCGAGTTGGGGCTGTTGACCTAAATCCCCGCGTACCACTCGTAGCCGTTGTCTTCCCAGTAACCGCCCTTGCCGTTGCGAATGCTCGCGAAGCTCTCGACAAGTTCGATCTTCATCAGGTACTTGGCGTGCTTGTATCCGAGCTGGCGCTCGATGCGAACGCGCAGCGGCGCGCCGTTGTTGACGGGCAGCGGCTGGTCGTTGAGCTCGTAGGCGAGCACGGTCTGCGCGTGGTACGCGTCGTCGAGATCCACGCTTTCGTAGTACGTGGAGTCACGTCCGTCCAGCGACGGGCCGTCCATCGAATCGGCGCAGCGAAAGACGACGTATTTCGCGCTGGGCAGCGGCCGAGCGAGTTCGAGCAGGCGGCTCAGTTGCACGCCCTTCCATTTGCCGATCGTGCTCCAGCCTTCGACGCAATCGTGGCGCGTGATCTGGGTGCGCGACGGCATCGCGCGCAACTCGGCGAGCGAGAAGGCCAGCGGCTTCTCGACCAGGCCGGCGACTTCGAGCTTCCAGTCCTTGAAGCCGCCTTGCATCAGCGCGCGGTAGTCGGCGTCGCTCGGCACGAGCGTGCCGTTGGCCTTGAAGTGCGCGGCGACGTCGGCCTGCGTGAACTCCTGTGCCATCGCCTTGCGACCGGCCACGAGCTGCTGAGCCGAGTGGCTCAGGTGCTGCGCGCTCTTGAGCGCCTCGACGAAGGCGGGCGTGTTCGAGAGCTTGTCGCACCCGGCCAGCGACATCGTGCCGACCGAGGCCAGCGCCGCACGCAGCGCGGTCCGGCGGCTCGGCGCGCGCCGTGCATGGCCGCTCTTGATGATGCGCGGGCTGCTCATGTCGCCTCCTTGTCGGCCGGCGCGGTGTAGTAGCCGGTCACCATCGATCGGATCTGGTTCCACGCACCGCTGATGAGAACCTCGAACAGGTGCACGAGCACGAACAGCAGCAACCCGCTCGCGGCGAGGAAGTGCAGCGTGCGCGCCGACTGGCGACCGCCGAGCAGTTCGATCCAACCGGGGAACACCGCATCGAGCCGCGGCGACATCGCCATGCCGGCGACGATCACCACCGGCAGCAGCCCGAAGATCACGACGAGGTAGGCGAGGTTCTGCAGCACGTTGTAGCGCTTGGCGGCTTCGCCCGTCGGGTGACGGAACAGCACATGGTCGCGGATCGATCGGCCAATGTTTCGCAACTCGTCGCGTGTCGGCAGCAGGTCGCGGTTCAGGTGGCCGCTGAAGACGGCATAGAGCACGTAGGCGATGCCGTTGAGCACGAACAGCCACGCGAAGAAGAAGTGCCAGTGCCGCCCCATCGACAGCCACTGCGGCCCCGGGATCGTGGCCCACGACGGGAACGCCCGCACGGTTGGTGTGGTCGCGTTGCCGACGCGCGAATTGCCAAGCACGCCATCGGTCGTGAATTGGTGCCCGGCGATGCGCGTCACGCCGACTGCGGCGCCGTTGGCGCCCTGCACCGCGGTGATCGAGACCCAGGGCTTGTCGAACGTCGAGCCCTGGCCCCAGTAGAGCGCCGGGTGGGCGTTGAAGATCGTCAGGCCGCTCATCAGCAGGATCGTCAGGCAGATGACGTTGATCCAGTGCATCACGCGCACCGGCAGGCGGTGGCGGTAGAAGCGCAGGGGCTTGGGGCGGGCGGTGGTGGCGTTCATGGGTGACCTTCGGTGTCTGTCGCAGCCGGCGTCCATCCCTTACAGCGATCAGGGCACGGCGCTCAGTTTCAGCATCGGCCGGCGCAGCACGCGGGCGATCGCGCTGACGCTGTCGATCAGGCGATTCGTGACGAAGCTGCTCTGCGTGTCGGGCTCCAGCGCCGCGATCACGAGGTGCGCCAGCGGCTGATCGAGGCCCACGTAATAGCTGCCCGCGGCACCGTCGATCAGCGCCGGCGCCAGCGCGACCTTGCCGCGCAGCACCGCGCCGCCGTCGGCGATGCTGCCGCGCACGTCGCCCCGTGTTCCGAGTTCGCGCGCGGTCTCGGTGTAGGCCTCGCCGCGCAACTCGCCGGCCTCGTCGATGCGCTTCACCTGCACGCCCAGGCCGCGCAGGCGCAGCACGGCGTCGGTCTGGTCCGCGCCCAGCCAGTAGCCGCACGGCCGCGCGCGCTTGAGCACCGGCACGAGGGCGAGCGCCGAATCCCAGGTCACGTTGACGCTCTTGTCGGCGCCGGTCTGCGGGTCGAGCATCGCCAGGGTGTATTCGCTCGTCGTCGCAGCAGCCTCGACGATCACGTCGCCCTGACAGGCCTTGGCCGCGATCTCGGCATCGACGAAACGGCGCAGGCGCTGCAGATCCTCCGCGCGCGCGGCGGCGCTCTGCAGAATGCTGGTGATCGCCGCAACATGGGTGTGAACACGGCGCAGCAGGTGCGCGCGGCCGAGATCCGCGCCGCGGGTCTCGATCAGGAAGCTCACCGCGTTGCGCAGGCCGTTGACATTGCGCCCGTTGTCGGGCTGCACGCCGCCCATCGAAAGCTTCTTGTCGGCCGCGTCGGACGAGGTCGTGTAGTACCACTCGCTGCTCAGGCCCTGCGCCTTCAGGGCCTGCAACAGCGGCTGCCGAAACCATTCCTCGGCAGCGCGCGTCACCAGGCCGGGCAGGTTCGCGACCATCGCATACTGGATCAGCGCGTCCGGCCGCTGTGCGGCACCGAACTTCTCGACGTAGCGACCGAGCGCCGCGAACTCGTGCGCGTCGACGATGACGACCGGGCTGAACTCCCGCACCAGTTGCGCCTGGGCCTGCACTTCTGGCGTGCGCAGCAGCAGGTGGTCGCGGTTCGCGTCGATGCCGCTGGCGGTATCGCGCCGGTGCGCAGCCGCGCCATCCGGGTTGGCGCGCGGCAGGATCAGCACGTCGATGCGGTCGAGCAAGCCCGACAGACTGCCCTGCGCGAGCTCGCGCGCAATCACCAGCAGGGCCTCGCTGCCGGCCGGTTCGTCGCCGTGCTGCTGGCCGATCAGCAGCACGCGCGGATGCGCCGCGCCCGCGGCCGGGCGACTGAGCAGCAGCGCCTCCAGCGGGACCCCGGCCTGCGAACTGCCGGCGTCGATCAGTTTCACCGTGGCAGTGTTCGCCGGGTCGGCGGCCAGCGCCTGAATCGACGCGCGCAGCTCGGCATTGCTGGTGAAGGCGTCGTGGCCGGGTTCGAATGCGGGCGTTCGGTAGCTGACGTCAGGGTCGGGGAAGCGCGCGGCGAGCGCCTCGCTCTCGGCCACCGCAGTCTGCGCGAAAGACGGGCCGCAGGCCACCAGCAGCAGCGCGATCGGCCAATGCAAACGTGTCATGTCAGTACCGCCGGGCCGCCCCAAGGTGCTGACACACCCCCGCGGGGGGCAGCGAACGAAGTGAGCGTGGGGGTTTCATCTCTGCATTCTGCAGCAGCGCCCGGCGCTCACGGATCGCCATTTCGCGCCGCGCCGCGCCGTTTCGTCGCACGCCGCTCGCCGCAGCTGGGCGGCCGGCCCACAGTCCGCTCATCGGCGCACGGTGCGCCAGGTCTTCAAGGAGCGACACCATGTTCATCGCCATCATCCAACACACCCCCGCCTGGGTCTGGGGCCTGCTCGCCGCGCTGATCGCGCTCGGCCTGTGGCAGACGCGCGACCGCGAGATGACGCTGACGCGCGTCACGATCCTGCCGCTGGTGCTGATCGCGCTGTCGCTGAGCGGCGTGCTCAGTGCGTTCGGCCACTTCCCGCTCGCGCTGGGCGGCTGGGCCGCGGGCGTGGGCGCGGCGCTGGCGTTCGGGCGTCAGTTCGTGGCGGTGCGCGGCGCGCGCTGGTCGGCGCAGGCTGGCCTGCTGCATGTGCCGGGCAGCTGGCTGCCGCTGGCGCTGATCGTCGGGCTGTTCTGCATCAAGTACGTCGCCGGTGCGAGCCTCGCGCTGCACCCGGCACTGGCCCACGACGCCACGTTCGCGGGCGTCTGCAGCCTCGCGTATGGCAGCTTCAGCGGCCTGTTCCTGGCACGCGCGATGTCGATGCGCAGCCTCGCCACGCGCAGCCAGGGCTTGAGCGCAGCCTGAGCCAGAATGCACGCCATGACCTCCGTGCTGGACCACCCCACCCCAGCCATCGTGGCCCAGCGTCGTGCGCGCTTCGCGGTGCGTGGTCTGCGCACGCTGATCTCCTGCGTGGTCATCGCCGCGCTGCTGACTGGCGTGATGAGCCACTCGTCGTTCTGGATCAACCTGGTGCACTCGGTGTGCATTGGCATGTGTTGCTGGCTGGCGATCGACCTCGGCCGCATGCCGCTCGCACGCTGGAAGCACCGCAACGCGCCGCTGGGCACGACCGAGGCGCAAAGCCAGTGGCCGGGCTGGCCGTTGATGCTGATCCCGATCGTGATCGGCACGATCGTCGGGTTCAGCGTCGGCAACGAGCTGGCGCGCTGGATCACCGGCGTCGCCTCGCCGGGCTTCTACCGTGGCGACCTGCGCCAGGCCATCGCGCTGCTGATCGGGTCGCTGGTGCCGGCCCTGGTGATCACCTACTTCTTCTATTCGCGAGAGACGATTGCCGGCAAGGAGGCGGCGATCCAGACCGCGCAGCGCCAGGTGGCCGAGCACCAGCTCAAGCTGCTCGAATCGCAGCTCGAGCCGCACATGCTGTTCAACACGCTGGCGAACCTGCGCGTGCTGATCGGCATGGACCCGCCGCGGGCGCAGCTGATGCTGGATCAGTTGATCGGCTTCCTGCGCGCCACGCTGAACGCCTCGCGCGCGTCGCAGCATCCGCTCGCCGCCGAGTTCGCGCGGCTCGCCGACTACCTCGCGCTGATGCAGGTGCGCATGGGCGACCGGTTGCAGTCGCAGTTCGATCTGCCTGCCGAGCTGGCGGCGGTGCCGGTGCCGCCGCTGCTGCTGCAGCCGCTGGTCGAGAACTGCATCAAGCACGGGCTGGAGCCGAACGTGGCCGGAGGCCGCGTCCACGTCAGTGCCGCGCGCGAAGCCGACGAGCTGGTGCTGCGCGTGCGCGACACCGGTGCCGGGCTGTCCGACACGCATGGCGACGGCACCCGCTTCGGCCTGGTCCAGGTGCGCGAGCGGCTGGCCACGTTGTACGGCACACGCGCGTCGCTGATGCTGCAAGCCGCGGACGATGCCGACGGCGGCACACTCGCGACGATCCGATTGCCGCTGCCAGCTGCCTCATGAATGCAACCGCTCTCATCGCCGAGGACGAGCCGCTGCTCGCTGCCAACCTGCAGGCCGAGCTGGCACGGGCCTGGCCCGAACTGCGCGTCGTCGCGAACGTCGGCCACGGTGCGGCGGCGGTCGAGCAGGCGCTGGCGCTGCGACCCGACGTGGCGTTTCTCGACATCCGCATGCCCGGCATGACCGGGCTGGAAGCCGCGCAGGCGCTCGCCGAAGATTGGCCAGAAGGGGGCGCGAACGCGCCGCCGCCGCTGATCGTCTTCGTGACCGCCTACGACCAGTACGCGCTGCAGGCGTTCGAGCACGCTGCCGTGGACTACGTGCTCAAGCCGGTGCAGGCCGGGCGCCTGGCGCAGACCTGCACCCGCGTACAGGCCGCGCTGGCTTCCCGGCGCGAGCCCGCCGCCGGCGCGCCCGCCGCCATCGAAGCGACCCTGTCACAGTTGCGCAGCCTGCTCGCCGCGCCCGGCCTGAGCGCGGCGGCGCCGCAGTTGCTGACGGTGATCCAGGCCAGCGTCGGCAGCGCGATCCACATGGTGCCGGTGGCGGAGGTGCTGTACTTCGAGGCCGCCGACAAGTACGTTCGCGTGATCACCGCAGAACGCGAGTACCTGATCCGGACCTCCTTGCGCGAGTTGCTGCCGCAGCTGGATGCGCAGCGGTTCTGGCAGATCCACCGCGGTACCGTGGTGCGTGCCGATGCGATCGCCACCGCGGTGCGGGACGAATCGGGATCGGGCAAGGTGCATCTGACCTTGCGTGGCAACCAGGACAAGCTGGTGGCGAGCCGCCTCTACGCGCACCTGTTCAAGGCCATGTGACCCGCGCTTGGCGCCGCGGAGCCGTCGCCTCGTCGGGCCGATCGGCATCCTGTCGCAGCCAAGCTCACAAGCGGAGTGAAGCAAAGCACCATTCGTTCGTGGCCGCCGCTTCCGGCGGCCGACAAGGAGCAGATGATGAGCCGCCACCAAGTTGAAGACGACAGCCTCGAAGCCCGCGCCGAGCGACGCGTGCGCCGCAAGATGGGCTTTTACATCCACGCGTTCGTGTTCGTCGCCGCGAACCTGGGGCTGTACGCGATCAACGGCATCACCGGAGAGCCGCGCTGGTCGCACTTTCCGCTATGGGGCTGGGGCCTGGGCCTCGCGATCCACGGCCTCGTGACCTTCATCGCACTGCAGGGCGACGCCGTTCGCCGCGGCATGCTGGCGCGCGAGATCGAGCACCTGCGCCGCAGCGAACGCTGA
>JBDUAG010000423.1:0-4019 GCA_040004785.1 Burkholderiales bacterium
GGCCAGCCGGTGATCGGCCACTTCGGCCTCGCGGTGAACGACTACACCCACACGACCGCGCCGAACCGGCGCTACCCCGACCTCGTCACGCACCGCCTGCTGAAGGCCGCGATGCGCGGCGCGCCGCCGCCGATCAGCGACGCCGAGCTGACCGAACTGGCGCAGCACTGCAGCGAGCAGGAGGACAACGCCGCGAAGGTGGAGCGCCAGATCCGCAAGTCGGCGGTGTCGCTGCTGCTCGCCTCGCGCATCGGCCAGCGCTTCGACGGCATCGTCACCGGCGTGTCGGACAAGGGCACCTGGGTGCGCGTGACGCACCCGATCGCCGAGGGCCGCATCGTGCACGGTTTTGAAGGGCTGGATGTGGGCGACCGCGTCGGTGTGGCGCTGATCTCCGTCGATGCCGTGCGCGGCTTCATCGATTTCAAGCGTGTCGGCTGACGCGAGCGAAGGGGCTGTCGTGGACAAATGGTTGCGCACTGCGCTCGACACCATTCCGGGCTACATCGCGCACCAGATGCGCATCAGCGAGCAACCCGGCTGCGTGATCGCGGTCGCGCACCGCGGCAAGCTCGTGCTCGAGCAGGCGTTCGGCCACGCCGACCTGGCGCAGGGCACGCCGCTGACGCCGCGCCATCGCTTCCGCGTCGCGTCGCACTCGAAGAGCTTCACCGCGGCGGGTGTGCTGAAGCTGCGCGAGCAGGGCCGGCTGACACTCGACGATCCGGTCGGCAAGCACGTTGCCGAGCTGCACCCGCGTGTCGCCGCGATCACGCTCGGCCAGCTGCTCGCGCACGCCGGCGGCGTGGTGCGCGACGGTGCCGACGCGGGCCAGTGGACGCTGCGCCGTCCGTTCCTCGGCGAGGCCGAACTGCGCTCCGATCTGGCCGCCGGCCCGAGCATCGACACGAACACGCGCTTCAAGTATTCGAACCACGGCTACGGCCTGGTCGGGATGGCGATCGCCGCGGTCACCGGCGAGCCGTACACCGATTGGATCGCGCGCGAAATCGTGGCGGCATCCGGCCTGCAAGAGACCACGCCGGATGCGCCGCTCCCGCAGCGCACCCCGTTCGCCCACGGCCACAGTGCGAAGCACCCGCTCGGGCGGCGTGTCGTGATTCCGGCCACGAACCCGACGAACGCGCTCGCCGCGGCGACCGGCTTCGTCAGCACCGCGAGCGACCTCGCGTGCTTTTTTGCGAGCCTGCAGCCGGGGGCGAAGAAGAGCGTGCTGTCGGTGGCGAGCCGGCGTGAAATGAACCGCCGCCAGTGGAAGGACGAGCATTCGAGCATCAATCGCTGGTACGGGCTCGGCACGATCTGCGCCACCTTGGCCGATTGGGAGTGGTGCGGCCACTCGGGCGGCTTCCCCGGCACGATCACGCGCACCGTCAGCGTGCCGGCCCGCGACCTGACGGTGTCGGTGCTGACGAACGCTGCCGACGGCCTTTCGCACGGCTGGCTCGAAGGCGCGCTGCACATCCTGCGCAGCTTCGCGCTGCGCGGCGCGCCCTCGCGCAAGGTGGCGCGCTGGAGCGGCCGCTGGTGGAGCCTGTGGGGCGCGGTCGACCTGGTGGCGGTGAACGGCCGCGTGCTGGTCGCGAACCCGTCGCTGCTGAACCCGCTGCTCGACGCGAGCGAGATCGAGGTGACGGGCTCGCGCAACGGCGCCTCGCACGGCCGCATCGTGCTGGCCGGCGGCTACATGAGCCACGGCGAGCCGGCCCGCATCGAGTTCGATGCGCGTGGCAAGCCCGCGCAATTCTGGTTGGGTGGCACCTGCTATCTGCCCGAGGCGCGAGTGGCCAAGCAACTGGCGCAGCGCCACGCGGCCTAGCTCGGCCGATCCCAGGGCGGGACGCCCTTGAACGCTGCCGCGAGAAAGTCCACCATCACGCGCACCTTGGCGCTCAGGTGGCGGCGGCTCGGGTAGACGGCGAGCACATCGATGTCGTGCATGCGGTAGCCGGGCATCAGTGGCACCAACGTGCCGGCGCGCAGGTCGGCGCCGATCAGGAAGGTGGGCTGCCAGATCACGCCCATGCCGGCGAGCGCGGCGGCGCGGGCGGTGTCGCCGTTGTTGGTGTGCATCACGCAGGGGACGCGCACGCCGTGCTCGCGGCCGGCGTCGTCGGTGAACTTCCATTCGTCCGCACTCGCGGCGTAGTTGTAGCCGATGCAGGTGTGTTCGGTCAGGTCGCTCGGCCGTTTCGGACGGCCGTGCTTGCGCAGGTAGGCGGGCGAGGCGCAGACGATGTTGTGCGAGGTCGCCAGCTTGCGCGCCGCGTGCGTGGCAGAGCCGGTGCGCGAGATGCGCACGCCGAGGTCGTAGCCTTCCTCGACGATGTCCACCACCCGGTCGATCAGCGCGATGTCGAGCTCGACCTCGGGGTACAGCTTCGCGAACTTCGGCCACAGCGGCGCCAGGTGCAGGACGCCGAAGCTCAGCGGGACGTTGATGCGCAAGCGCCCGCGCGGCTGGAGGGTGGCCGATGCGGTGACGGCTTCGGCCTCGGCCACGTCGTCGAGCACGGCCTTCGCGCGCTCGAACAGCGCCTCGCCGCTCTCGGTCAGCGAGAGCTTGCGCGAGTGGCGGTTCAGCAGCCGCGTACCGAGGTGAGATTCGAGCTCGCCGATGTAGCGCGTGACGTTTGCAGGCGAGGTGTTCAGCGCCTCGGCAGCACGGGCGAAGCCCTGCTTGCCAACGACCGAGACGAAGACCTCGAAGGCACGCAGGCGATCCATGCAAACGCTCCTGATTCATTAAAGTTGAATCGATTGTGAAGCATCAGTCACTTGTTGACAGCAAAGATGAACCATACAGTCACTCCGTCGCCATCACTCCCCAGGAACACACCATGAACCGACTCACGAACAAGCGCGCCCTCATCACTGGCGGCACCAGCGGCATCGGCCTCGAAACGGCGCGCCAGTTTCTCGCCGAAGGCGCGCGCGTCGCGATCACCGGCAGCAGCGAAGCATCGATCGATGCAGCGCGCCGCGAGTTCGGCGACAGCGTGCTGATCCTGCGCAGCAACGCCGGCGTGGTGGCCGAACAGCCGGCGCTGGCCAGCGCGATCGGCGAAGCCTTCGGTGGGCTGGACCTCGTCTTCATCAACGCCGGCGTGGCCGAGCTGAGGCCCGTCGCGCAATGGGACGAAGCCGCCTTCGACCGCACGTTCGCGATCAACCTGAAGGGCCCGTACTTTCTGCTGCAGGCGCTGCTGCCGCTGCTGGCGAACCCGAGCTCGGTGGTGCTGAACACCTCGGTGAACGCGCACATCGGGATGCCGAACTCGAGCGTCTACGCGGCGAGCAAGGCGGGCCTGATCTCGCTCGCGCGCACCTTGTCCGGCGAGCTGATCGGCCGTGGCATCCGTGTCAACGCGATCAGCCCCGGGCCGATCTCGACGCCGCTGTACGGCAAGCTCGGCCTGAGCGACGACGACCTGCAGAAGACCGCCGAGTCGATTCGCGCGCTCGTGCCGGCCGGACGCTTCGGCACGCCGAACGAGATCGCGAAGGCAGTCGTGTTTCTTGCCTCCGACGAATCCGCGTTCACCGTCGGCAGCGAGTTGCTGATCGACGGCGGCATGAGCGGGATCTGAGGCTCAGCCGTGTGCCCCCGAGAGCGACGCCGCGCAGACGCGCGGCGCGATCTCGGCGCCATTGCGACTAGCGGCGCGACTCGAAGGCGCGCTGCAGCAGGCAGAACACGAACAGCAGCGCGCCGATCACGATGCGCGTCCACCACGAGCTCAAGCTGCCGTCGAACGCGATCAGCGTCTGGATGATGCCGAGGATCAGCACGCCGAACAGCGTGCCGGCCACATAGCCGACGCCACCGCTGAGCAGCGTGCCGCCGATCACGACGGCGGCGATCGCGTCGAGTTCGAGACCGACCGCGTGCAGCCCGTAGCCGGACAGCATGTAGAACGTGAACACGACCCCCGCGAGCGCGGAGCAGAAGCCGCTGAAGGTGTAGACCAGCACGGTGGTGCGCGCCACCGGCAGGC
>JBDUAG010000424.1:0-4013 GCA_040004785.1 Burkholderiales bacterium
CATCACGTCGGCACCTTGCAGCTGGTCCATCAGCCCGTTCGAGCTGCCGCAGATCACCGACAGCGCGCCGGCGGGCAACACGCCCGCGTCGACCACATCGCGCACCATGCGCTGCGTCAGCCACGCGGTCGAGGTGCCGGGCTTGACGATCACCGGAACGCCTGAGAGCAGCGCCGGCGCGGCTTTCTCCCACAGGCCCCAAGACGGGAAGTTGAAGGCGTTTCTGAAAAGCGCGACGCCGCGCGTCGGTACCTGAAGATGCTGTGCCTGGAACGTGCCGTCCTTGCCGAGCTTGACCGCATCGCCATCGCGCAGCGCGTGCGCGTCGCCGAGGGCATCGCCCCACTTGGCATACTGGCCGAGTGTGAAGATCGCGCCGTCGATGTCTACGGCAGAGTCGTTCTTGACGGTTCCGGAATTCGCGGTCGCGATTTCGAAATACGCGTCGCGGTTCGCCTGCAAGACCTTGACGATCGCGCCGAGCAAGGCTGCGCGCTGACGGTAGCTCAGCGCGTGCAGCGCCTCGCCCCCGGCGCGGCGCGCGAACGTGAACGCTTCGGCGAGATCGAGCCCGGTCGCGTCAACGCGCGCGAGTTCGGTGCCGAGCACCGGGTCGAACAATGAGGTGCCTTGGCCGGAGCCGGTCTGCCAGCGGCCGGCGACGTGGTTAAGGAGGGGTTCGGTCATGAATTCTTTCGGGGTCGTCGGTGGCTCGTCGGCGAGTCGTCGATACAGCAGCGCGCCGCTCAGCTCGGCGTGAACGCGATCTTTCCTTCGGGCAGCAGATACAGCACCAGCGAGCGGCCGCCGGAGACAGTCGGCCGGTGCGCGCTGCCGGGCGGGTAGACGCACCAGCCGGCGGGGCGGCCGTCGAAGCGGGTGTCGCCATCGTCCAGCGGCATGATCAGGTCGATCTCGCCGTTCGGGTGCGCGTGGTGCGGGCCGGCGATGTCGGTCATGTCGACCACGTCGACCGAGAAGCGGTGCAGGTCGTCGGTTGCTTTCAGCACCCGGCCGTAGCGGATGCCGCCGCCTTCGCGCTGGCACATCCAGCCTTCGGCGACGCCCTCGACGCAGGCCTGCTTGAGGGCTTCGTAGCTGGCGCTGCCGACGCCATGTTCGCGGTTCAGCCAAGCATCGAGATCGGCGTCGAGCGGCCGGCCGGACAGACCGGCGGTGAAGCCGGCGACCAGTTCGTGAAAGTGTTCGGGGGTCATGGCATCGAGTCTCCTTGCGGCAGAGGCCACCGGCGTGATTGTCGGATCGGCCGGCATGCGTTATCTTGCAGACTGCGGAAGATAGTGGCGACGGCACAAGCTGTCAAGCAATATACTGCATGTAGTGACCACGACCAGCTTCACTCATGAATGATCGGGCCGCCAACCGGGCCGGTGACCTGGCCGAGCCGCCGACCAGCGTTGTCGAGGACAAGAGCCCGCTGCTGGTCGCCCTGGGCGAGCGCGTGCGCACCCTGCGGGCCCGGCGCGGGCTGACGCGCAAGGCGCTTGCGGTCGCGGCGGATGTGTCGGAGCGGCACTTGGCAAACCTCGAATACGGCGTCGGCAACGCGTCGATCCTGGTGCTGCAACAGGTCGCGACCGCGCTCCAGTGTTCGCTCGCCGAGTTGGTCGGTGACATCACCACCCGTTCACCCGAATGGCTGCTGATCCGCGAATTGCTGGCCGATCGCGACGAGACCGAGTTGCGGCGCGCACGGCTGGCTCTGGCCGAACTCGTCGGCACCACCGGCGGCGACCCGGGGCGCCACCGGCGCATCGCGCTGGTCGGGCTGCGCGGCGCGGGCAAATCCTCCCTTGGGCAGATGCTGGCCGATGCGATGGGGTTGCCCTTCATCGAGCTGAGCCGCGAGGTCGAGAGGCTCGCCGGGTGCAGCATCCGCGAGATCTACGACCTGTACGGTACCAACGCCTATCGCCGCTACGAGCGGCGTGCGCTGGAGGAGGCGGTGCAGATCCATCCGGATGTCGTGATCGCGACGCCGGGCGGCATCGTCTCCGACCCGGCGACCTTCAACGAGCTGCTCGCGCACTGCACGACGATCTGGGTGCAGGCGAGCCCGGAGGAGCACATGGGCCGGGTCGCGGCGCAGGGCGATTTCCGACCGATGGCGGCGAGCCCCGAGGCGATGGAAGACCTGAAGCGCATCCTGGCCGGCCGCGCGGAGTTCTACTTGAAGGCCGATCTCGTGCTCGACACCTCCGGCC
This sequence comes from Burkholderiales bacterium, assembly GCA_040004785.1. GTDB lineage: Bacteria > Pseudomonadota > Gammaproteobacteria > Burkholderiales > Burkholderiaceae_C > LMDS01. The sequence continues at coordinate 2,226 of JBDUAG010000424.1, forward strand.
AGTCGCAGGACGACAGTTTCGTGGCCCTGCGGGCGCTGGTGGCGCGCATCGAGGCGCCAGCAAGCCGAGGCTGAAAGGCTTCCCGTCGGGCTTGACGCAAGATAGTGCATGCACTATTCTGCGTCAATTGCGGCAACGAGTGCACTATGTTTCTGGCGCTGCAACTGCCCACGCACCCTCGGAGACATCGAATGACCACTGCCACCATTGCCGCCCCCCGCGTCGACTACCGCACCGCCCCGGCCGACTACCGCCACTGGAAGCTGAGCACCGAAGGCGCCGTCGCGAAGCTCTCGCTCGACATCGCGGAGGACGCCGGCATCCGCCCCGGCTACAAGCTCAAGCTCAACAGCTACGACCTCGGCGTCGACATCGAACTGCACGATGCGCTGAACCGCGTGCGCTTCGAGCACCCGGAAGTGCGCTCGGTGATCGTCACCAGCGCGAAGGACCGCATCTTCTGCTCGGGCGCGAACATCTTCATGCTGGGCGTCTCGAGCCACGCGTGGAAGGTCAACTTCTGCAAGTTCACGAACGAGACGCGCAACGGCATCGAGGACTCGTCGAAGTACTCGGGACTGAAGTTCGTCGCCGCAGTCAACGGCGCTTGCGCCGGTGGCGGCTACGAGCTCGCACTGGCCTGCGACGATATCGTCCTGGTCGACGACCGCTCGTCCGCCGTTTCGCTGCCCGAGGTGCCGCTGCTCGGCGTGCTGCCCGGCACCGGCGGCCTCACGCGCGTGACCGACAAGCGCCACGTGCGCCATGACCTCGCCGACATCTTCTGCACCAGCGTCGAAGGCGTGCGTGGGCAGAAGGCGGTCGACTGGCGGCTCGTCGACGCGGCGGTAAAGCCGGCGCAGTTCGGCGCCGCGGTGCAGGAGCGCGCCGCGAAACTGGGGCAGGGCAGCCACCGCCCGGTGGACGGCAAGGGCGTGGCGCTGACCCGCGTCGTGCGCGAAGACGGTGAAAACAGCCTGCGCTACGAACACGTCGCCGTGGAGATCGACCGCGCGAAGCGCACCGCCACATTCACCGTGAAGGCACCCGGCGGCGCGCAGCCGGCCAGCATCGCGACAATCGAGGCCGCCGGTGCCGCGTGGTACCCGCTGGCGATGGCGCGTGAACTCGACGATGCGATCCTGATGATGCGCACCAACGAACTCGAGATCGGCATCTGGCTGCTGAAGACCGAAGGCGACGCCGCCGCGGTGCTCGAATCCGACGCGACGATGCTGAAGCACCAGAGCCACTGGCTGGTGAGCGAAACCATCGGCATGCTGCGCCGCACCTTCGCGCGGCTCGATGTCTCGTCGCGTAGCCTGTTCGCGTTGATCCAGCCGGGCTCGTGCTTCGCCGGATCGCTGGCCGAGCTCGCGTTCGCTGCCGACCGCGCCTACATGCTGGCCCTGCCCGACGATGCGATCAAGGCGCCGACGCTGACGCTGAGCGAGTTCAACTTCGGCCCGCTGCCGATGGTCAACGATCAGTCGCGGCTGCAACGCCGGTTCTACGAAGAGACGGTGCCACTCGCCGCTGCCCGCGAGACCATCGGCAGGGCGCTCGACGCCGACCGCGCCTTCGCGCTCGGCCTCGTCACCGCCGCGCCCGACGACATCGACTGGGACGACGAGATCCGCATCGCGATCGAGGAGCGCGCTGCGATGTCGCCCGATTCGCTGACCGGCCTCGAAGCCAATCTGCGCTTCGCCAGCAAGGAAAACATGAACACCCGCATCTTCGGCCGCCTCACCGCCTGGCAGAACTGGATCTTCCAGCGCCCCAACG
>JBDUAG010000033.1:0-13604 GCA_040004785.1 Burkholderiales bacterium
GCCAGGTGCGCAAGGATTGCGCGAGCGTGATCCTGTGGTGCGCCGAGAAGGCGACGTGGATGGCCGGCGAGGGCGTGCAGATCTTCGGCGGCAACGGCTACATCAACGAGTACCCGCTCGGCCGGCTGTGGCGCGACGCCAAGCTGTACGAGATCGGCGCCGGCACCAGCGAGATCCGCCGCATGCTGATCGGCCGGGAGCTGTTCTCCGAGACGATGTGACGCGCGACCGTCGGCTACTGCCGCACGGTCGAGAAGAAGGCGCTGTTCGCCAGGGAATCTGCGTGCTTCGCTGGCAACGTCGTCCGGCCGTCCAGCGATTCTGAAAAGACGCTGAGCGGGTCTTTGTCGTCGTGCTCGACCTTCTCGGGCCGGGATGCGTGGATCATTTCATGCAGCAGCGTCCCGAGATCGAGGTGACGCTTGCGGACGTTGATCAGGCAGAACTTCGGAAAGTTCGACGTGCCGCAGCTGCCGCCGTCGGTAACGCCGAACGCGTTGCCCTGGTCGGTGAACGGGCAGACGATGACGCGCAAGGTTTGCGGGAAGCCGCGCAGCGCCCGTTCCGCCGACTCCCGAACGCTGAAGCAGATCGCGGGCGAGCCGGGAATGACGAAATCGCTGTCCGGTACTCGGGGCCCGAACTCGGGGATGGCGCCGCTGGAGAAGTCGATTCCGTGCGGTGCCATCAGCTCCCGCGCCCGGGCATACAACGCGAGGATCAGCGAGAAGCTCCCGCCCAGCGCCTCCGAGGCCGTCGTCTCCTGAATGATGATGCGCAGCGTGGCGTTGAGCCTGCGCGGTGCCTTGCCGCCTGCGACGAGCGCCGACGCCGATGACGTGGATGATGCCAACGGCAATGCCGGTGCCACGCGGGCGCCCCCGCCGCCGTGCGAATCGCTGCACACCACCCGGCCCGGCGTGTCGCGCTGCTCGATCAGCAGCAGGTCGGCGTCGAGCCGGGCGATCGTCATCTTGCCGACGATGTTGTCGGCGGTCTTCTGGTACGAGAGGTTGACGATCTGGCGCCGGCGCTTGTAGCCCAGCACGGCCTCGGCGGTGGTCGCGCCATAGTTCTTGGCGCGCAACTCGGCGATCGCGATCTGCGCCTGCTCCAGCAGCAGCAGCGATTTCTGGATCTTCGCCACATGATTCCCGGTGGAGCCGGGCGTCACGTGGTCCCGGTCCTGGAGCAGGCAGGCCTGCAGCGCGGCATCGTCCTTCAGCATCAGCGAACGCAGCGGCATGGTGCGGGCCCCCGACCTGGCGTCCAGGCAGCCCGTCGAGGTCGGCTCGAGAGGCGCTGCGCCTTGTGCGAAAGATCATACCGTTCAGCGCGTTCGTTCACCCCGTTTCAACGGCTGCGCCGTTCAACCACAGGTCTCAACCCCCTCTGGAGAACTTCCATGCCGACCCGCCGCCTCTTCGTCACCCTCGCCGCCGCTGCGGCCGCCTGCGTTGCCGCCCCGGCGTTCGCCGTGGGCAGTCTGGTGGATGTCGAACTCATCGACCGGCAGCGGGAGCAGCCGCTGCCGACCTACCAGCACCGCGGCAGCACCTGGGTCGCCGGCCGGCCGGGCAGCCGCTACGCGGTGCGCATGAGCAACCGCAGCGGTCAGCGCGTGCTGGTGGTGTTGTCGGTCGATGGCGTCAACGCCGTCAGCGGCGAGACCGCGGCTCTCGGCCAGACCGGCTACGTGCTCGGCCCGTACCAGACGACCGAGATCACCGGCTGGCGCAAGAGCCTGACCGAGGCGGCGGCGTTCTACTTCACCGCGCTGCCGGATTCGTATGCGGCCCGCACCGATCGGCCCGACAACGTCGGCGTGATCGGCGTCGCGGTGTTCCGCGAGCGCGAGCGCGAAGAGGTGATGCGGCGCCGCTTCGAGGCCGATCAACCGCGCGCTGCCCAGGGCGGCGCCGAACGCGAGAGTGCGGCCGAGTCGCGTGCAGCGCCGCCCGCGGCGCCATCGGCCAACGCCAAGTCGGGCGCCCTGGCGCGCGACGAGCGCCTCGGCACCGGCCACGGCGAACGCGAATATTCGCCGACGACGCAGACCAGCTTCGAGCGCGCCAGCGAGCGGCCGGCAGAGGTCGTCCGGCTGCGCTACGACAGCCACGAGAACCTGGCCGCCAGCGGCGTGCTGCCGCGGCCGCGCCGGCCGTCGTTCACGCCCGACCCGTTCCCGCCGTTCGTGCCGGATCCGAAGGGCTGAGCGCGGCCTGGACGGGCACTCCCCCGATCGCGAGACGACGACGGCGCCGCTTTCAGGCAAAGTTCGAGCCTGGCTGTTCAGCGCGGCCCACACCCACCGTGGGCCCAGGAGCGTCTCGATGAAATGCATCCGGGTGGGTTCTTGGTCTCGCTGAGCGCCGCGCAGGAGCGCGCCGCGCTCGCGCTGTTCGACGCGGCGTTCGACCACGCGGCCGTCGCACGCGACGCCTGGCTGGTCGCGCAGTGCGGTGACGACGCGGCGCTGCTGGCGCGCGTGCGCGACCTGCTCGCCACCGACGCGGCCGACAGCAGCGGGTTTCTCTCTGCGCCAGCGGGTGGCACGTTCGTCCCCGGTGGCGCCAGCGATTGGGCGACCGTAATGCCGCCGTCGCAGATCGGCGTCTACCGGCTTGACGAGCTCATCGGCAGCGGCGGCATGGGGTCGGTCTACCGGGCCAGCCGCAACGACGGTCTGTTCGAGCAGACGGTGGCGATCAAGTTCGTGCGACCGCTGCGCGGGCTGGTGCAGGTCGAGCCGCTGGTGGACGCCGAACGCCGCCTGCTGGCGCGCATGCAGCATCCGGCCATCGCCCACATCCTCGATGGCGGCACCACCGCGAACGGGCTGCACTTCCTGGTGATGGAGTTCGTCGACGGCGTCGCGCTCGACGAGCACGCGCAGACGCACGGGCTCGGTGTGCGCGAGCGCGTGGCCCTGCTTCGCGAAGTCTTCGCCGCGGTCGCGCATGCGCATCAGCATCTGGTGCTGCATTGCGACATCAAACCGGCCAACATCCTCGTCACCGAGGAAGGGCGGCCCAAGCTGATCGACTTCGGCGTGGCGCGCATCCAGGATGTCGTCGATGCCTCGCTGCCGCAGGGCTTCACGCGCGCGTACACCAGCCCGCAGCGGCTCGCCGGCGAGCCCGCCGCGGTGACCGACGACGTCTACTCGCTGGGCATGGTGCTCGGCGAGTTGCTCACCGGCGAACTGCCCGACCCACAGACACTGGCCTTCGCCGGCGCGGCCCTCGACGACGAACTCGCCGCCATCGTCCGCAAGGCGCTCGCACCCGAGCGCGCGCAACGCTACGGCACGGTCGACACGTTCGAGGACGAACTCCGGCGCTGGCTCGCCTGTCGGCCGGTGCTGGCGATGGGCAGCGACTGGCGCTACCGCACCCGCAAGCTGGTGCAGCGCCACCCCTGGCGCGTCGCGTCTGGCGCGCTGGCGCTGGGCGGGCTGGTGACGGCCCTGGTCGTGACGACCTCGCTCTACACACGCGCCGAGGCCGCGCGCCGCGATGCCGAGAAGCGCTTCGCCGAGGTGCGTTCGCTGGCCAACTACATGCTCTTCGACCTCGACGAGCGGCTCGAGTCCACCCCCGGCAACACCCAGGCGCGACGCGAGCTGGTGGGGCGCAGCCAGCAATACCTCGATGCTCTTGGCGCGACGGCCGGCAACAACCCCGAGCTGCAGCGTGAGGTGGCGCTCGGCCTCGTGCGGCTGGCCGAGGTGCAGGGCGGCTGGGGCGTGCCCAACGTCGGCGAGGCCGAGCGCGCGCGCAGCACCTTCGAGCGCGCCGAGAGCATGCTGGCGGCGCTGGTGCGGCAGCAACCGGGCCAGTGGGCCTGGCGCGGCGACCTGGGTCGGGTGCAGTACCGGCTGGCCGACTTCTACGGCTCGCGCGACGGCGACGCCCCCCGGCAGCTGGCCAAGGCCCGCGAGGCCGAAGGCCACCTCGTGCTGGCGCTCGCCGCAGCGAGCGGGTCGGGCAGCGCAATTCCGCTGGCCGGCCCGTCGCTGGCCCCTGCCCGGCCCAAGGAGCTTGCCGACCTCGAGGTCCTGCTCAGCAGTGCGCGATTGGCGCAGGCCTTCGCGCTCGACTACAACGCCGATCACCAAGCCGCCGCGGCGATCGCCCGCGCCGAAGAATCCCGCATGGCCGGCCTGCCGGAGGCGGTGCGCAAACACCTAGAGGCCGACTACCGCATCGGCCGACCGTCGATGCAGCTGGGCGACTCGCTGTACTACGCTGGCAACTTCACCGAGGCGCAGGCTGCGTACCGCCGCGGGCTGGCGCGGTTCGCGCAGGGGCTGGTAGAGTCGCCGCGCCACCGGCGGCTGCTCGAGAGCACTGCACTGGCGCACTGGAGTCTCGCGGCGGTGCTGGACGAGTTGGGGCGCCACGCCGAGGCGCTGGCCGAGATCGACGCCGGGCTGCCGATCGCCGAGCAACTCGTCGCGCTGGACGCGAGCAACGTGCACGGCCTTCGGGTGCGTTCCACCTTGCGCAACCAGCGCGCCGAGACGCTCGGCCAGCTCGGGCGCTACGACGAGGCCATCGCGATCACCGAAGCGAACCAGCGCGAACGCGAGGAGCGCGTCGCGAAGGCGCCCGACGACGCCGAACCGGCCCGCGATGCCGCCGTGCCGCTGATGCCGCTGGCCGCGCTCTTCTGGGCCAAGGGCGACGCCGCCGCGGCGTGCCGCTTGATGCGGCAGTCCGACCAGGCTTGGACCACGATCGATCGTCGCTGGGGCCTGTCCGAACTCGACCGGCAGCAGCAGAAAGTCAGCGCCCAACTGATGGCCACCCGCTGCCCGGGCTGAGCCAGTGCGGCAGAGTGTGCGTCAGGTCGGGTTCTCCAGCGCGTTCTGAAGCCAGGTGCGCGCGGCGCGCCACTGGCGCTTGATGGTGGCGGTGGAGCTGCCCTCGACTGCCGCGATCTCCTCGATCGTCATGCCACCGAAGTAGCGCATCTCGACCAGCCGTGCGTGCTCCGGCGAGACCTCGGCAAGCTTCCCGAGCACCGAGTGCAGCGCTTCCACGTCAACGTCCGACGATGGCTCCTCGGCGATCGTGGACACGAGCGTCACCTTGGTGCCGCCGTCGCGCTTGGCCGAGCCTTCGCGTCGCACATGGTCGATCAGCACCTGGCGCATCACCTGGGCGGAGTAGGCAAGGAAGTGGGCCCGGTCGCGTGCCGACAAGACCTCCTGGCCCAGCAGCTTCAGCGCAGCGCCGTGCACCAGCTCGGTCGGAGCCACCATGTGGCGCGCCCGGTCACCCGACAGGATGCGCCGCGCGAGTCGGCGCATCTCTTGGTAGACGGCCGAGATCAGCTTGTCGCGCGCGCCGACGTTGCCGCCCTCGACGGCGCGCAGCAGCTCGGTTACCGCGGGGGCGGAGCGCTTCTCGGTGGCCATGGGCACGCCTTGTCCGTACAGGGATGAACGAAACGACTCTACACGACCAGTGCAGAAGAGCCGCCGGGTCGTGATCCGTTTTGGCGCGCGTTCGCGCCTCCATGGGCATGGGGACAAAGGCAGCGGACCGACCCGTACGCCACCCAACATGCGGAGCACCCTCATGAAGCATTCTGTCCAGCGCCTCGCCGGCCTTCAACACGCACTCGCCGCCGTGCTGGTCGTCAGCACGCTGCTGCCAAGCGGTCTGCTGCCGGGCAACTGGGAATCGCGCGCGCACGAGCAGGTCAACCAGCTGCTGCGCGTGATCAACCGGATCGGCCGCCTGAAGTCGGCCGACCGCGAACTGCAGGCCGCCGAGCGCCGGCGTCGCGCACAGGTGTTCTGCAGCGGACGCCAGCCGAGCGAGCTGCGGCTGGCGCATGTCGAGCCGCCGCACGCCCGCGCAATCAGCGCGTGATCCGTTTTTCGGTTCGTTTGCGCCTCTATCAGTACGACGGCCAGAAACGCCTCGCCACCGACCCTCAACCCCACGGAGAAGCCCCATGAACCACCTCACCACCCCGCGCTCGCTGACCCTGATCGCCGCTGCCGCGCTGGCCGTGGCCGCCGCGCTGCCGCGCGCTGCGCATGCGCAGGACTACGGTGCGATGCTGCAGCGCGAGCTCGCGAAGTCCGCCCAGCTGAGCCAGACCATGCAGCAGACGCAGAACAGCATGGTCCAGCAGGCGATGCAGAACCCGCAGATCCAGGCCGGCTACCAACAGTACCTGGCGCAGACGCAGCAGCGCGGCGGCCAGCCCATGGATTTCCCGACCTACGCGTACTACTACATGTACACGAACGGGTTCTCCAGCGCCGGCATCGCGCACATGAACAACGTCGAGAACGGCAACCGCGCCGGCGAGATGAACGCCTGGCGGGGCGTGCAGCAGGCCGAACAGAACCGCGGCCAGGCGATGCAGGCGCAGCGAAACGGCTACTTCGCCAACCAGCAGGAGGCCGGCCGCGCGCTGATGGGCCAGAGCACCTACTACGGACAGAACGGCTTCCAGAGCCAGCTGCCGCACACCTGGCAGAACAACACGTACCAGACCTACCAGGGCAACAACTACTACGTCGATCAGAGCGGCCGGTACTACCGCATCGATGCGAACGGCTACGCCTATCCCATCGGCCGCTGAGCCGCTTCGTTCTCGCTCAACACCACCCACTGGAGATCGACATGACCACCCGCTTCATCATTCGCCACCTGACCGGTGCCAAGGCCAACCAGGAGACGGCCTTCACCACCGACGACCTCCAGCAGCCGCTGACGCTGGGCCGCGACCTCGCCAGCCGCTTTGTCTTCGACGACGCCGACGACGCCGTGAGCCGCCAGCATGCGCGCATCGAGCGCGACGCGGACGGCTACCGGATCATCGACCTCGGCAGCGCGAACGGCACGTTCGTGAACCGGGTGCGCGTCGACGGTGCGGCGGCGCTGGCTCACGGCGACATCGTCCAGTTCGGCAAGGGCGGGCCGCAGGCCTCGATCCACCTCGATCCGCCGCAAGCCTTGTCGGCCAAGGCCACGCGGGTGGTGTCGGGCACGCTCGGCAAGCCGACCCGCGAAATCGATCCGGAGGCTGCGCCCGCCGCCACCGGCACCGCCCGCGTCGGCCGCGCGACCGTGGAGCGCCTGATCACCGCCGAGAAGTCGCGCAGCACACGGCTGACGGTCAACATCGTCGCCGGCTTCGTCGCCGTCGTCGGCGCGCTCGGCGTCTGGCAGGTGCTCGACAGCAAGAAGCGCGACGACGCCACCACCGCGCAGATCCGCGCCGAGCGCGAAGCCGCCGACGCCAAGATCGCCATCGCCAAGGCCGAGGCCGCCGGCAAGGTTGCCGTGCTCGAGGCGCGCGGCAACCTCTCCAAGCGCGTCAAGACGGAGTTCGGTGCCTCGACGGTCTTCATCGAAGCCTCGTGGCGCCTGACCGAGACCTACTCCGGCAAGCAGATCTACCAGGCGACGATCCCGGTCGAGGACAAGGGCAACATGCCGGCCTACGTGAAGATGGAGGACGGCAGCTACGAGCCGATGCTCGAACTGTCGGACCGCGGCAAGTCGCGCCCGATCGGCGGCTCGCACACCGGCACCGGCTTCGTCGTCTCCGACAACGGCGTGATCATGACCAACCGGCACGTTGCCGCGGCCTGGCACGCGCCCTTCGACCTGCCGTTCCCCGGCGTCGTGGTCGAGCGCCGCAAGAACGACAAGAAGGAAACCGAACTCGTCATCACCGAGGTGCTGGAGCAGGCGCCTGCCAGCCTGCAGCGCTGGATCCCGTCGCGCAGCCAGTTGATCGGCAGCCGCGGCGTGAGCGACTCCAGCAAGGTGACCGGCACCGTGAGCTCGATGACCGTGACGTTCGCGAACAGCAAGCTGCGCACGCCGGCCACGCTCGGCACGATCTCGCCCGAGCACGACGTGGCGCTGATCAAGATCGAGGCCGCCACCGGCCACCTGAAGAAGGTCCAGATGCGCGACGCCGGCGAGACGCTGGCCTCGGGCGACGCGGTCGCGGTGCTCGGCTACCCATCGGTTTCGGCCAAATCCTATGTCGTCACGGCGTCGTCCGACACGCAGATGAAGTCGCAGGACGTGGCCAGCGTGCCCGAGGTATCCGTCAACCAGGGCATCGTCAGCAAGGTCGTGCGCGGCAAGCAGACGGCGGGCTCGGGCAAGTACGTCTCGGTCAACGGTGACATGTTCGAGATGAGCATCAACTCCGCCGGCCAGGGCAACAGCGGCGGGCCGGTGTTCGATGTGGACGGTAAGGTGGTCGGCATCTTCGCGGTGGTCGGCCGCGGTGGCCTGGCCACGCAGACCGGCGCGGTGCCGATCCGCTACGGCCTGGAACTGCTGGACCCGACGCGCTCGGCGACGGCCGTGGCCGCCAACAACCCCTGAGCCGCCCGACGAACCCGCAACCTCATCAGGAACCGACATGAAAGCGCTCCTTTCCCGCTGGCGCAACCGGCCCGCTCCGGTGGCAGCCGTCGGCACGCCGGATTTCGATATCGCGGTGGCGCTGTACACCGACGTGGGCCCGGTGCGCGAGCACAACGAGGACTGCATCGCGGCGCTGAACGCGCCTTGGCCCGGCCGCCCGGGCGACCGCACGTCGCTGGTTGCGCTGGCCGACGGCATGGGTGGCCACCAGGCCGGCGAGCTGGCGAGCCGGCTGGCGGTGGAGGCGGCGATGCACGCCTTCAGCGCCGTCGGCGGCGCCGCCTGCGATCGGTTGCACGCGGCACTGGAGGCCGCGAACGGCGCGGTCTTCGAACGGGCGCAGAGCGCCACGCAATGGCAGGGCATGGGCACCACGCTGCTGCTGTTCGCGCCGGCCGAGCACGGCGCCCACTTCGCCTGGGTCGGCGATTCGCGGCTCTACCACTGGAGCGGCGGCCAGATCGAGCGGCTGACGCGCGACGACACGCTGGTCGCGGGCCTGCTGTCGCGTGGCCTGATCGATGCGGCCGATGTGCCCGGCCATCCTGATCATTCGGTGCTCACACAGGCCGTGGGCACGCACGCGTCGATTCCGCTTCCGCATGTGCTCGGCCCGGTTGAGCTGGTGCCCGGCGATCGCTTTCTTCTCTGCTCGGACGGCGTCCACGACGTCGTCAGCGACGCCGAGTTGGCGTCGGCGCTGCAGTCTGCGGCACCGGACGACGCGCTGAAGTCCATCCACACACTCGCGCTGCGCAACGGCGCCGACGACAACCTGTCGATCGGCGTGATCCACATCACCGCAGCTGTGGCGGCCGCGCCCGCGGCGCGCCGCACGCGCACCGGGCTCGAGGTGTCGGCATGAACGCGATCACCGCCGCGCCGATGCCCGCCACCGTCGGCGCCTACCGCCTGGCCGAGCGCCTCGGCGAGGGGGGCATGGGCGAGGTGTTCCGCGCCGTCGACACGATGCTCGAACGCGAGGTCGCACTCAAGGTGCTGCGCCCCGAGATGGGCGCACGCGCCGAACTGGTCGAGCGCTTTCGCGTCGAGGCGATCGCGCTGGCGCGGCTGCACCACCGCCACATCGCGGCCGTGTACTCGTTCTTCCAGCAGGAAGGCCAGCACTACATCGCGATGCAGTACGTGCGCGGCCGCACGCTCGAGGCCGTGCTGCAGCAGCGCGGCATCCTGCCGTGGCGCGAGGCCGCCGCGGTGGCGATGGACGTGCTGCAGGCACTCGAACACGCGCATGCGCTGGGCGTCGTGCACCGCGACCTCAAGCCGGCCAACTTGATGCTCGACCACGAGGCGCGCACCGTGGTGATGGACTTTGGCATCGCGCGCGTGCTCGCACGCAGCCGCCAGACGCGCGCCGGCACCCTAGTGGGCACGCTCGAGTACATCGCCCCGGAGATCGTGCGCGGCGAAGCGGCCGACGCGCGCTCCGACCTCTATTCACTCGGCTGTGTGCTGTACGAGATGGTGACCGGGGTGCTGCCGTTCGAGAGCGCCTCCGATTTCGCGCTGATGCGCGCCCATGCCGAGCAGGCCCCGCCGCGGCCGATCGTGCGCAGCGGCGATCTGCCACCGGCGCTGGAAGGTGTGATCCTGCGCGCGCTCGAAAAGCAACCGGCGCGCCGCTTCGCTAGCGCGCGCGAGTTCATGGATGCGCTCTCGTCCGTGTGCGGAACGCCGCCGCCGGCGCCTGCGACGCGGCCGATGCTGTCGGCCAACGCGTTGCGCCGTCATGCGGCGCTGGCGCGCGAACGCGCCATTGCCGCGATCCGCTGGCTCAGCCTTCCGACGCACGGTGGCTGGCAGGACTGGCGCGCCTGGGCGCGCCTGAACCTCGGCCTCACGACGGCGGCCGGCGTGGCAGCGATCACGGTGGTCGTCGGCCTGGCGATGGCGACGCACGATGTTTGCTGCAGCGTGCGGCCCGCGGCGCAGCCCGTGCGGTGGAACCACGCCGCGCCGTCGCCGCAGCCTGCGCCGGCCGTCGAGGTCGCGCAGCCGGAACCCTCGCCGGCGCCGCTGCCGGCGATGCCGCCGACGCTGGTGGTCGAGCCCGGTGCGCAGGTTGCCGTGAACGATCCGATCCCGCTGTCGCGCAGCGTGCGGCCGGTGCCGGTCGTGGCGCCGGCGGCGCCGAAAGTCAGGGCGGTCGGGGAGCGTCCGTCATCGCCTGGTTGGTATGTCAAACGCTGAGGAACTCGACATGAACAAGGAATCGAATCATCGCCGCCGTGCGGCCCTTGTCGCCTCGCTGGCTGCCTGCCTGCTGCTCGGTGCCTGCGAGACCATGGTGATGCGCAAAGCCGAGGATCTGGTGCAGGTCGCGCTGGTCAAGGTGCGTTCCAAGGGCGACCGCCGCCTGGCCGATCCGGCGGAGGTGGCGCGCGAGTTGTCGTGCGCGTCGCCCGGCGCCGCGCAGGCGCGCTTCGAGACCAGCGACGTGCTGCCGGAGCGCCGCAAGGCGGGCACCGAGATCAACCACCGGCTCGTCATCGCAGCCTGTCCGATGTCGGCCGAGGCGCTGTCGGGCACGCTGACGCGGCGCTTCACGCACCAAGGCCGCGTGCTGTTCCAGGACAGCGAACCCTATGTCCTGAAGCCCGGTCGCTGGTCCGTCAACGTGTTTGTCGGCATCCCGCCGGAGGCGGTGCCGGGGCCGTACCGGCTCGAAGTCCGCTTCGAGCGGCGTGGGTTGCAAATCGAGAAGAGCAGCGAGTTCACCGTGCTCGCGTCGTGATCCGTTTTCCCGCCGGACTGCGCCTCTATCAGCAAGACGGCAAAAAACGTCGAGCTCCCGACCCGAACCCCCGACCGGAGAACACCATGAACCTGAACCGACCCTTTCGCCCCGCGATCCTGATTGCTGCCGCCGCGCTCGCGCTGGCCGCAGCGCTGCCCCTGAGCGCCGCCGCGCAGGACTACGCCGGGATGCTGCGCCAGAGCCAGATGCGCTCGAACCTGCTGACGATGCAGATCAACCAGGCGCGCGCCCAAGCGGTGAACCGCAAGGCGCAGGACCCGGAGGTGCGTGCCCGCTACGCGCAGTACGTGCAGAACATGCGTTCGCGCGGGATGCCGGCGATGAACTTCTTCCAGTACGCCGAGGAGTACATGTTCACGCGCGGCTTCAGCCGCGACGGCATCGCCTACGCGCGCAACGTCAACGCCGGCATCCAGGCGCGCGAGCAAGCGTCGGTGCGCGCCTACCGCGACGCGCAGGCGGCGCGCGGCCAGGCCATGCAGCAGCAGCGCGACGCCTACTTCCGCAATCAGCAGGAAGCCGGCCGCGGGCTGATGGGTCAGAGCACCTACCACGGGCCGAACGGCTACCAGACCCAGCTGCCGCACACCTGGCAGAACAACACCCAGCACCACTACCAGGGCCAGACCTACCGCGTCACCGAATCCGGCCAGTACCAGGTGCTCGGCACCAACGGCTGGTGGCAACCGATCAACCGCTGACGTCACGGCATCCGCCGCAACACCCGAGGACATCGATCATGAACACCGCATCCCGTACCCAGCCCCATCGCCGTGCCGTCGCGGCCGCGACCTTGCTCGCCGCACTGATCACCGTGGCCCAGACTGCGCCGGCACGCGCCCAGGGCCTGATGGCGCCGCCGCCGGGTGCCGCTGCGTCGCTGGATCAGCAGACCGCCTGGGAGCGCCGCGACCTGGGCATCGGCCCGTCGCCAGGCCTGCACGACGGCGGCTTCCACGGCCCGACGCCGAACCAGATCCCCGGCGGGCAGCTGATCACCACCAAAGGCTTGGCCCCGCTGCTGCAACAGGGCGTGCAGGTCCACGTGTTCGATGTGCTGGGCGGGCCGGACACACTGCCGAATGCGATCCCGTTGGTCTGGGCCGCGCAACCCGGCAGCTTCGACGATGCCACGCAACAGCAGATGGGCCAGATGCTGCGCCAGGTGACGCGCGGCCAGGCCGACGCGCCGCTGGTCTTCTACTGCCTGAGCGCCGAGTGCTGGATGTCGTACAACGCGGCGCTGCGCGCGATCAGGCTCGGCTACCGCAACGTGCTTTGGTACCGCGGCGGCATCGAAGCCTGGAAGTCCGCCGGCCTGCCGACCGGGCGCTCGCCGATGCCGCAGGGCCAGCCGTCGCCAGGCTACGGCCCGCAGGCGCCGCCGCAAGGCTACGCGCCACAGGGCGCGATGCCACCCGCCGGCTACGGCCAGCCGGCCAGCGGCCGCCTCTGACCCGCCGGCGTCCGCTGCGGTGCGGGCTCCGCCGGCGTGCGTGCGCCCGCGATGCGTACACTGCTGAAAAAACGCGCATCGCAGCACCATGACCACCCAACTCCACGAGCTGCTCGACAGCAACCGCCTCTGGGCGGCCAAGACCGAGGCGCGCAACCCCGGCTTCTTCACCGGGCTGCTCAAGCAGCAGGCGCCTCAGTACATGTGGATCGGCTGTGCCGACAGCCGCGTGCCGGCGAACGAACTGGTCGACCTGCTGCCGGGCGAACTGTTCGTGCACCGCAACGTCGCCAACGTGGTCGTGCACTCGGATCTGAACTGCCTGTCGGTGATCCAGTTCGCCACCGACCTGCTGAAGGTCAAGCACATCATCATCGTCGGCCACTCCGGCTGCGGTGGTGTCAACGCGGCACTGAACGACGTGCGCGTCGGCCTGGCCGACAACTGGATCCGCCATGTGCAGGACGTGCGCAACCGCCATCGTGGCTGGCTCGAGACCGTGCCCGTGGCGCGCCGCGTCGATGCGCTGTGCGAGCTCAACGTCGTCGAGCAGGCGCTCAATGCCTGCCACACGACGGTGGTGCGCGACGCTTGGGCACGCGGCCAGGAGCTGGTGGTGCACGGCTGGTTCTACGGTCTGTTCAATGGGCTGCTGCAGGATCTGAAGATGACGGTCTCGGGCCCGGCCGAGATGAACGAGACCTACGAGCGCGCGATCGCCGCCGTGTACGCGCGCTACCCGGCAGACCAGGTGGCCTGATGCCCGCGGCGTTCCCGACCGCGCTGACCGATCCGCGCGCGTTCGACATCGCGCAGGCCATGCTCGATGGCTTCGACCGCCACTACACGCTCTTCCGCGAAGCCAGCGCCGATGCCAAGCGCCGCTTCGAGGCCGCCGACTGGCACGGCCAGCAGCGCGCGCAGCGCGAGCGCATCGAGTTCTACGACC
>JBDUAG010000034.1:0-13590 GCA_040004785.1 Burkholderiales bacterium
TCGTCTACGACGTCGAGCGCGTGATGATGGAGTGCCTGGCGATCAAGCCCGACCTCGTCTTCCTGTGGGACGAGGCCTGGTTCGCGTTCGCGCGCTGCCACCCGATCTACCGCCAGCGCACCGGCATGGCGACGGCCGCGAAGCTGGCCGACCTGTTCGCCGACCCGGCCTACGCGAAGCGCTACGCCGAATTCAGGGAGGGCTTCGACGACGCGGCGTTCGACGACGACCAGCGCGTGCTGGACACGCGCCTGCTGCCCGATCCAAAGAAGGCCCGCGTGCGCGTCTACGCCACGCACTCCACCCACAAGACGCTGACCGCGCTGCGCCAGGGCTCGATGATTCATGTGTGGGATCAGGACTTCAAGGACAAGGCCGAAGAGGCCTTTCACGAGGCCTACATGACCCACACCTCGACCTCGCCGAACTACCAGATCCTCGCGTCGCTCGATGTCGGTCGTCGCCAAGTCGAGCTCGAAGGCTACGAGCTGGTGCAGCGCCAGCTCGAACTCGCGATGACCTTGCGCGAACAGGTGCTGAACCACCCGCTGCTGAGCAAGTATTTCCGCTTCATGCGCGTCGGGGATCTGGTGCCCGCCGAATACCGCGAGTCGGGCGTCGAGACCTACTACAACGTCGAGACCGGCTGGAACAACCTCGAAGCCGCGTGGCGCACCGACGAGTTCGCGATGGACCCGACGCGCGCGACGCTCTACATCGGCCTGACCGGCATGGACGGCGACACCTTCAAGAACAAGGAGTTGATGGACAAGTACGGCATCCAGATCAACAAGACCTCGCGCAACACGGTGCTGTTCATGACGAACATCGGCAGCACGCGGTCCGCGGTGGCGTACTTGCTGGAGGTGCTGGTCAAGATCGCGCGCGATGTCGACAAACGTGTGGCCGACATGAGCGCGATCGAGCATCGCATCCACGACAAGCGCGTGCGTTCGTTGACCTTGGAGCAACCGCCCTTGCCGGACTTCTCGAGCTTCCACTTCGCGTTCCGCGGCCGCAGCGTCGAAGGCCGCGCCGAGACGCGCGACGGCGACATCCGCAGCGCCTTCTTCCTGTCGTACGACGACGAGAACTGCGAGTACATCGGCATGGGCGAGGCCGCACAGGCGATCCGCGCAGGCCGCGAGCTGGTGTCCGCGCTGTTCGTGATTCCGTACCCGCCGGGCTTCCCGATCCTCGTGCCGGGCCAGGTGATCAGTGCCGAGATCCTGCAGTTCATGAGCGCGCTCGACGTGAAGGAGATTCACGGTTTCCGCCCCGAGCTGGGCTTCCGCATCTTCAACGACTCGGCGCTCGCGCGCACGGCGCAGGCCACGGCCGCGCGTGCCGCGCTCGCCGTGTCGGGCCGCGTCGCGCAGCCGCAGGCGGCCGATGCGTCGGCCAAGAAATCCACCTCGTCGTCGTCCCAAGTGTCCTGATCCCCGGAGCCCGTCATGAGCCAGAACAAAGTCAAGAACGTTTCCGACCTGCTGCTGATGTTCCACCGCAACGAGCGGCCGATCTACTTCATCAGCGCGACCAACTTCAACCTGCTGGGCATCGACCGCTGGGTGAACCGCTTCCGCTACATCAGCTACATCGATTGCTTCGACGGCCGCCACCCGAACGTGTTCGTGCCGAGCGAGGCGCCGCACGCCGAGTTCGAGTCGATCGAGGACATCAACAACTACCTGCTGCAGCACAAGGAGGTGGTCGACCTGATCGAGCGCCGCGGCGGCAAGCCGGTCGGCACGTTCTTGATGTTCGACGAGAAGACCGAAGCGCTCGCGAAAGAGATCGGCCTCGACATCTGGTTCCCGCCCGCGAAGCTGCGCCAGCGTTGCGACAACAAGATGGAAACCGTGCGCATCGGCAACAAGGCCGGCGTGTTCTCGGTGCCGAACGCGCTCGAGAAGGTCGACAGTTTCGAGCACCTGATGAAGATCGCCGAGGCGCACAAGCTGGGTCGCGATCTGGTCGTGCAATCGGCCTTCGGCGACTCGGGCCACACGACCTTCTTCATCTCGAACGAGGACGAGTTCAACAAGCACAAGGACGAGATCGTCAACGACCCCGAAGTGAAGATCATGAAGCGGATCAACTGCCGCGGCGCCACGCTGGAGGCGTGCGCCACGCAGTCGGGCACGCTGGTCGGGCCGCTGCTGACGGAGGTGGTCGGGGCCAAGGAGCTGACGCCGTACAAGGGTGGCTGGTGCGGCAACGAGGTCTTCCCGGGCGCGTTCAGCGAGGGCGTGCGCCAGAAGGCGCGCGACATGGCCGAGAAGTTCGGCAACCAGCTGCTGGCCGAGGGCTACCGCGGCTACTTCGATCTCGACTTCCTGATCGATCAGGACAACGGCGAGGTCTACCTGGGCGAGCTGAACCCGCGCATCTGCGGTGCCAGCCCGATGACGAACCACGCCGCGTTCGCGTATGCCGACGCACCGCTGTTCCTGTTCCACCTGCTCGAGTTCTCGGGCGCGCCGTTCGACCTGAACGTCAAGGAGATCAACGAGCGCTGGGCCCAGCCGCACTTCATCGACAGCTGGAGCCAGGTCGTCATCAAGTACACCGAAGACAAGGTCGATCAGGTGACGCGCGCGCCGGCGACCGGCATCTACAAGATGAACGAGGACGGCACGATCGGCTACGCGCGCTACGACCACGAGCGCCGCGCGATCGACAGCGAGCGCGAGGCCTTCTTCATGCGCATCACCGGCCCGGGCGACTACCGCTACGAAGGCGCCGACCTCGGCATCCTGATCACGCGCGGGCGTTCGATGGACGACAACTTCCGTTTGAACATCCGCGCCCGCGACTGGATCCGCGGCATCAAGAGCCACTACGACGGCAAGCCGATCGTGACGACGCAGCATGCGCTGGCGCCGGAGCCCGGGTCGTTCAAGATCCTCTGATGACCATTTCGGTCACCTTCAAGACGCTGATCGAGGACACGCCCGGCCCGCAGTGGCAGGCGCTGTTCGATCGACTCTGGCCGGCGTACCGCTCGTGGTTCCTGCGCAGCGGCGCTGTCGGCCGGCCGAGCTATCTGGAGAGCCGGCGGGCGCTGCGTGAGCACATGCCGGAGCTGGTGCCGGTGTGGGAGAAGCTGGTCGAACTCGCGGGCGGTGGCGATGTGGAGGCGCGCTTTCTGTCGCTGTGGTGCCCGCCGCCGTACATCGCCGGTTGCTCGCAGGCGGTCTGGATCGATCCGCGGGGCTCGGACGAGCCCGCGCTGCTGCGCAACTACGATTTCGCGCCCGGTCTGCTCGAAGGCACCTGGCTCGCCACGCGCTGGCGCGGGCAGCGCGTCGCGGCGATGGGCGACTGCATCTGGGGCGCGCTCGACGGCCTGAACGAGGCCGGCCTGGCCGCCTCGCTGTCGTTCGGCGGGCGCACGGTGTCCGGCACAGGCTTCGGCATCCCGTTGGTGTTGCGCTACGTGCTCGACGTGGCGCAAAGCACGGCGGAGGCGATCCGGCTGCTGGAGCGCGTGCCTGTCAGCATGTGCTACAGCGTCACGCTGCTCGATCGGCACAGCGACTGGGCCACCGTGTTCGTCGCGCCGGATCGGCCGACCGAGGTGACACGCCGCAAGGTCGTCACCAATTTTCAGCACCAGGTGGATTGGCCCGAGCACGCGCGCGCGACGCACTCGGTCGAGCGCCTGGCGAGCCTGCAGGCGCAGATCGACGGCCCGTGCACGCTCGCCGAGGCCACCGACGCGCTGCTGCGCGAGCCACTGTTCCAGTCGGCCTGGCTGCGCGGCTACGGCACGTTGTACGGCGCGGTCTACCGGCCCCGCAGCGGCAGCGTCGAACTGCTGTGGCCGGAGCAGCGCTGGGTGCAGACGCTGGCCGCGTTCGAACCGGGCGAGCGCCAGATCGTCTACGTGCCGCCGGCCTGAGCGGGGCTTCGTCGCCGCCGCTGAAACGCCAGCGGCACGGGCGCGTCATTGGAAGACAGCCGTACCTGCAACCAGAATCGGGCGCCTGCCGCTCAGGTAAGCGCGACACGCCGCCATCGCGATCGGCACGACACCGCAGACGATGAACACCGCATCGCCGGGAAAGCGACTCCACTCGAGCAATCGGGCCAGGTCGCCGCCCGTGTAGGCGAGGCTGCGGGCGTGCCAATAGCCGTTCTCCAGAACATCGACCAGCTGCAGCACGCCGGCCGGGAACAGGCTCAGCACGACCATCATGAGCAGGCCGCCGTTGAGCCCCCAGAAGCCGACTCGCACGTATTTTTCGAGCGTGCGCCACAACGCTTCGTCGACGGTCTGCCGAATGGCGAAGACGACCAGGGCGATGCCCAGCATGCCGAACACACCCATCATCGCGGCATGGCCGTGATTGATGGTCAGCAGCGTGCCGGTCTCGAAGTAGCTCACGACCGGCAGGTTGATCAGGAAGCCGAAGACGCCGGCGCCGACAAAGTTCCAGAACCCCACCGCCATCAGGAAATAGAAGGTCCATTTGTGCGGCACTTCGACGCGCTCGCGTGCCGGATCGGAGCCGGGCCGCGAGAGTTTGACGAAGTCCCACGCGTCGAGCGTGATGAGCGTGAGCGGCACCACCTCCAGCGCCGAAAACAGCGCGCTCATCGCCATGTTGAAAGGGGTCTGTCCGCTCCAGTACCAATGGTGGCCGGTGCCGATGAAGCCGCCTGCGAAATACAGAATGGCGTCGAGGTAGATCACACGCGTCGCCGTCAGGCGGCTGACGACACCAAACTGCAGGAAGATGATCGCCACCATCACCGTCACGAAGAACTCGAAGAACCCTTCGACCCAGAGGTGGATGATCCAGAAGCGCCAGGCGTCAACGATCGAGAAGTGGGTCTTGCCGTCGAAGAACATCGCTGGCAGATAGAAGACCGGGATGGCAATGGCCGCACACAGGAACAGCACGGCAATCTCGCGGCGTTCGGGGTCGTGCAGTGCCGGGTTCAGCGCACGTACCAGCAGACCGAACCAGAACAGCAACGCCACGGCCAGCAGCATCTGCCAGGCCCGGCCGAGTTCGAGGTACTCCCAGCCCTGGTGACCGAACCAGAACCAGAGCTGCGGGAGCAGTTGACGGATGCCCGCCCACTCACCCAGCAGGCTGCCGACGACGACCACGACCAACGCCCAGAACAACACATCGACGCCGCGTCGTTGCCCTGGCGGATCCGCCGCGCCCAGCGCCGCGGCGAGAAACAGCGCACCCGCGACGTACGACGTGGCGATCCAGAAGATGGCCAGTTGCAGGTGCCAGGTGCGCAGCAGGTTGCTGGGCAGCACGGCCGCGAGGTCGAAGCCGTAGAACGTGCCGGGGTCGGCGCGGTAGTGTGCGAGCGCGCCGCCGACCAGGGTTTGCGCCAGCACCAGCAGCGTCACCAGCGCGAAGTACTTCAGCGTCGCGCGCTGCGCCGGGGTGACGCGAGCGCCTGTCGGTTTCGGGTGCAGGTAGCCCGGCCTGGCCTTCCAGCCGAGGTAATCGAACTTGCCGAACGCCAGCAGCACCGCGGCCGTCCCGCCCAGCAGGAAGACCAGGCTCAACGCGCTCCACAGCACCGCGTCGGCGGTCGGCGTGTTGCCTGCCACGGGGTCGAATGGGAAGTTGTTGGTGTACGAATGCGCCGTGTCTGGCCGTGTGACCACCGAGGCCCAGGCGGTCCACGCCACGAAGGCGCTGAGTTGCCGCAGTTCCGTCGCGTCGCTGATGGTCCGGGCGCTCAAGCCGCCGTTTCGGGTCGGGTTCGAGAAGTAGTCCTTCCACGTGCCGGGCTGTTGCCCGAACCAATCCGCGAAAGCCGGCGCCACGGCCAGCACGCCGGTCTGCGGGTCGTATCGATTGCGCTTCAGTTCGGTCCGCACCTCGGCTTCGATACCGGCACGCTGCGCCTGTGTCAGGCCATCGAGCGGGCGGCCAAAGCGCTCCTGCGCCAGGCTCGCTGCGTGGGCCAGCGCGAGGGTGTGCAGATACTCGGCGGAAAAGTCCGGGCCGAGCAAGGCGCCGTGGCCCCAGATCGAGCCGTTGTCCATCAGCCCGTATTTGAGAAACACCTGCTGACCATCTTGCACGTCGGCGGCGGTGAACACGACGGCCCCATCGGGCACGGTCACTTGGTCGGGGATGGGCGGCGCCTCGTGATAGACCTTGAACGTCAGAAGGATCAGGGCCGCGAAGCCCAAACCCATGGTGATGAGGCTCGCACGTCGCCACCAGGGCGACAGGGTCGCGTCGACGGGGCTTGCGGAAAGGGGCGCGGCCCCGCCAGCGAATGCAATAGGCATGGTTGCTCTTTTCGTCGCCAGTGGTCGCTGGCATCGCCGGGCACGTTTGCTTCTGTGCCGCCACCGGCAGGTTGCTCGCAAGCACGTTGTGCGTCTGTACGTTGGCGAACACTGCGAATCCCGGTCGCCGCCGCCTGAGCCCTTCTCGGACAAAGCCGCGATACCAGCTGCCTGCCGGCCCCGGCCGTGAGGGACACTCGGGGAGCTTCGATCAACCAGGGAGCGCCTGCCATGCCTGACCACGAATCCGACTTCACGGCGCCCGCGACCGACAGCCCGCCGTTGACGAACACCGAGTTGGTCCAGTTGCAGATTCGCGTGATCGCGCTGGAGAACCTGGTGATCGCGCTGCTGGCGGAAGGGTCCGATCGACAACGCGCGCTGGCCCGTGAAATGGCGGCCTACATCTCCCCGCGCCCCGGCTTCACCCACCACCGCCTGACGATTCATGCGGCTGCCGAGATGGTCAGCCTGGTCAATCGCGCCGGCGCGTTTCGCACGGATGGGGCCCCTCGTTGAACGGGTAGGTTCGACGGTCCCGCGCCGCAGGCGCGTCGAGGGTTTCGATGGCCGCCGCGACTGGTAGGGATACGACGTGCCGATCGTCTGTGCTCAGATCGGCGCGCGCCAGCAAGCGAGGCCCGCGATGATCACCGACGCCCAGCTCAAGCAAGTCATGCCCACCCTGCCGCAGGCCAAGCGGCAGCTCTATCTGCCGCCGCTGAACGCGGCGATGACGGCGAATGCCATCGACGTGCCGTTGCGCGTGGCGGCCTTCGTCGCGCAGCTCGCGCACGAGTCGGGCGAGTTCCGCTGGATGGAGGAGATCTGGGGCCCGACGCCGGCGCAGAAGCGCTACGAGCCGCCGGGCGACCTGGCCGCGAAGCTGGGCAACACGCAGGCCGGCGATGGCAAGCGCTTCAAGGGCCGCGGCCCGATCCAGATCACCGGGCGCTTCAACTACGCGAAGTTCGGCGGCCTGCTCGGGCTCGATCTGGTCGGCAACCCGGCCAGCGCGGCCGCGCCGGAGGTGGCGTTCGCCACGGCTGGGCTGTTCTGGCGCGTCAACGGTCTGAACCAGCTCGCCGACGGGCGCCAGTTCGTCGCGATCACGCGGCGCATCAATGGCGGCACGAACGGCCTGGCGGATCGGCAGATGTACTACGAGCGCGCCAAGGCGGTGCTCGGCACCGACACCGGCGCGGCGCGCGGCGAGCCGTTGGGGCGCGGGCACGAGGCCATCGTGGCGGCCGCACGCAAGAAGACCCGCGCGAAGCGCTGATTTCGCCACGAACTGGCCCGCTGTTCACCGGATCGGGCGGGCACGGTTCGTGCCAGACTCTGAATTCCATGATGTTCTACAACCACAAGCGTCTCAGTTGCGGTGTCGTGATCCTGAACCCGGATCGCGAACTGCTGCTGTGCCACGTCACCGGCCAGAACCACTGGGATCTGCCCAAGGGCGGCATCGACGAAGGCGAGACGCCGCTGCAGGCAGCGCTGCGCGAGACGCGCGAGGAGTGCGGCTGGCGCCTGCAGGACGAAGCGCTGCACGACCTCGGCCGCTTCCGCTACACGACCAAGAAGGATCTGCACCTGTTCGCCACCGTGCAGCCGCGCATCGAGCTGCGGCAGTTGCGTTGCGAGAGCCACTACCTCGACCGCTGGTCGGGCCGGCAGTTCCCCGAGATGGACGGGTTCGGTTGGTTCGCCTTCGAGCGTGCGCAGACCTTGTGCACGCCGAAGATGGCGGCGGTGCTGGGCCAACGCGTCGCGCTCGACGAGTTGTTCGAGCGCCTGCTCGCAGCGCCGCAAGCTGCGGCCGCCTGAACATTCAGTCGAACAGCCCCGGCGTGCCGCCGAGCGGCGCGCGCTCGATCTCCAGCAACCTGAGCTTGGTGCGCGCGCCACCCGGCGCCGAGAATCCGCCGGCCTTCGCACCGGCGGCCAGCACGCGGTGACACGGCACGATGATCGGGAACGGGTTCGCGCCCAGCGCCTGGCCGACGGCGCGTGCCGCGTGCGGCTCGCCGAGTTCGATCGCGATCTCACCATAGCTGCGCGTGCTGCCGGGGTGGATCGCGCGCGCGATCTCGTAGACGCGGCGGTTGAAGGGCGGGATCGCGCGCAGGTCGAGCGCGATGCCCGCCAGATCGTCGCGGCCGCCATCGAGCAGGCCGCGGATGCGCTCGATCACGCGCTGGATCTCGGTCGTCGGCTCGGTCTCGGAGGCGCCCGCATGGCGCCGCTGCGCGCGCAGACGGGTCGCGGCTTCGGTGGCCTCGGGCAACAGCACGCCGACCAGCCCGTGCGCGCCCCACGCCAGCGCGCAGGCACCGACCGGCGTGTCGAACAGCGTGAAATGAACGCCCATCACCGCAGCGTACCGCGTTCAAGCCTGCCAGACGCCGAAGCCCTGCTCGCGCAGGCCGATGGCGAGCTCGACCTCCATGTCGCGCGCGCCGTCGTAGGGCATCGGGTTGTAGACCTCGTACAGCCTCGGCACCAGCCGCAGCCCGTACTCGCGCACGAAGCGGTTCGATTGCACGCCGGCCATGTGGCGGTCGAAGCGCGTGTCCGGATCGAGCCCGGTCATGCCGACGTAGACGAAGGGCTTGCCGAGCACGTAGCCGGGGTTGGCCTCGCGGAACTTCGCGACGTTCCAGACCGCGTCCGAGAGCTCGACGACGTAGACGTTGTACTGGTGGCGGCGAGGCCGGCGCTTGACCATGGGTGCCTACACTAGCACCCATGCAACCTGATCCTCTGGCCGCGTTTCTGGCGCTCGCCGAGCAGCCTTTCGCCAAGCTCGTGCTGAGCAAGCCGCGCGCCGCCGCCAGCGACCTGACGCGCGTCACGGTGCGGCCGGTGACGCTGAAGGGCGCGGCGCAGCTGTCGTTCGTCTACACCCACGCGACGCGCGACATCACGAAGAACCTCGCGCCCGCAGTAGCCCAGATCGCGCTGCACGGCCTGCTCGCCGACGCGTTCGACAACGCGCACCTGTTCACCGAGCACGAAGAAGTGCAGCTGCTCACCAGCAAGAAGGGCAGGCAGACGCTGTTGCGTCACAAGGCCGTGCATCAAGCCGAGACGCGGCCCGCGCACGACCGCGAGAAGCACCGCTACATCGATCTGAACCAGCCGTTCCTGACCGCACTCGGCGTCACGAACGAACAGCACCAGCTGGTGCCGGCGATGGCGCGCAAGTGGAAGCAGATCAACAAGTTCGTCGAGGTGCTGGACCACGCGCTCAACGAGACCGCGCTCAAGCACGCCGCCAGCATCGACGTGATCGACTTCGGCAGCGGGAAGGGCTACCTGACCTTCGCGACGCACGACCACCTGCGCCACACGCTCGGCCTGCCGGCGCGCGTGGCCGGCGTCGAGCTGCGCGAGGACATGGTGGCGCTCTGCAACGGCGCGGCGCGGCGCCTCGGGCTCGACGGCCTGCGCTTCGAACAGGGCGACGTGCGCACGGTCGTGCCGCCCAAGATCGACATCATGATCGCGCTGCACGCCTGCGACACCGCGACCGACCATGCGATCCACACCGGGCTGCGAGCCGGCGCGTCCATCATCATGTGCTCGCCGTGCTGCCACAAGGAGCTGCGCCCGCAGCTGCTGCAGCCCCACCCCCTGCGGCCGATCCTGAAGCACGGCGTGCACCTCGGCCAGCAGGCCGAGATGCTGACCGACGGCCTGCGCGCGATGCTGCTCGAAGCCTGCGGCTACGACACCCAGGTGTTCGAGTTCGTCGCGCTGGAACACACCAACAAGAACAAGATGATCCTGGCGGTGAAGCGCGAGAGCGCTTCAGCGGGCGATGCGGCGGTGGTGTGGCGGCAGATCGACGAGCTCAAGGCGTTTTATGGGGTGCGGGATCAGTGTCTGGAGACCTTGCTGCGGCGTGAGGGGGCGAACGAGCGGGTCTGAAGGGCCGCATAGCGGTCCTCGCTGTTGATTGCATCCCGTGCAACCGCTTGTTTCAAGGGGTGTCTCCGAACGCTGTAGCCTTGCGCCTCTCGCACCCGCCCACCACACCCCCGCATGTTTGGCCGATCCAGACCCATTGCCTTCGACCCCTACGGCCGCCGTCGCTCGCGCTGGCGGCTGCCGCGCTGGCTCGTGCTGCTGCTGTTCGGGATCGGTATCGGCGCCGGCGGCGTCGTGGTGCTGCAGGAGCGTTACCTGCCGCCGCGGCTCTCGGCCCAAGCCTCGACGGAGCTGCGCAGCGCGTTCGACACCGCCGAGGCCGGGCGCCTTCGGCTGAAGGCCGAGCAGGCCGAGACCGCAAAGCGGCTGCAGGCCGCGCTGGCCGAGAAGAAGGGCTTGACCGATGAGCTCGCCGCGAGCCGCGCCACGGTCGAATCGCTGCGCGAGGACGTGAACTCCGCCGTTGCCACGCTGCCGGCGGACCCGCGCGGCGGCGCCGTCGAGATCCGGGCCGGGCGCCTGCTCGTGAAGGGCGCGGCGCTCTCCTATGACCTGGTGCTGACGCGCGAGCGCGCGGCGGGCAAGTCGATCACGGCCTCGATGCAGCTGGTGATGGAAGGCGAACCCGGCCGCGGCAGCGCCAGCACGTTCACGACGCCGCCGATCGCGGTCACTGTCGGCGCCCAGCAGATCGTGCGCGGCAGCGTGCCGCTGCCGAACGGCTTCAGGCCGCGGCAGGTGACGATCCAGGTGGCCGACCGCAGCGGCAGCGGCGGCAAGGCGCTCGGGATGCGGGTGCTGCTGGTCAAGTAGCGCCGGTTCAGCGCTTCATCAGGTAGCCGAGCGCGCCGACGGCGAGCACGCAAACGGCCGTCGCGGCATACAGCAGTGCGTTCAGATGCCCGGGGCGGGCGCCGGCCGGCGGGGCGGCACGGGGCCGCGGCGCCGGTGCACCACCCTGCCCGTTCAGCAGCGCGCGGAAGGCCGCCACGTCCGTCACACGCCCGGCGGGTTGGACTGCGAGCGCCGCATCGACGGCCGTGATCAGCGAGTCGCTGAACCGCTCGCCGACGAGGTCGTGCAGTGGCACCAGGCGGTCGGCCGCACGGCGCTCGGTCGCGGCCATCGGCGCGCGGCCGGTCAGCACCGCGTAGACGACGCTGGCGAGGGCGTAGAGATCGGTCGGGGGCCCGAGCGCGGGGGCCGGCTCGGGCGCGTACTGCTCGATCGGCGCATAGCCGGGCTTGAGCACGTCGGCCGGCGAACGCAGCACCGCGCCGATGGCGTGACGACCGCCGCCGAAGCCGAGCAGCCGCGGGCCGTCCGGGCCGATCAGGATGCTGTCGGGCGTGATGTCGCCGTGCACGCAGTTGGCGCCGTGCAGCGCGGCGAGCGCATCGAGCAGCGGGCGCAGCCAGCGGCGCAGCTCGGCCTCGTCGGGTGCCGCGCCGCGGCTGCTGATGAGCGCGCGCAGGGTTGGTCCTTCGACCAGCGGCATTGCCATGAAGGCGGTGCCGCGCTCCTTCCAGAAGCGATCGACGCCGACCATCGTCGGGTGCTCGAAGCTGGTGAGCAGCCGCGCCTCGTGAAGGAAGCTGCGCAGGCCGGCATTGAATGCCTCCTCGTGGCGCGGCGCCTTGACGGCCACGTCGCCGGAGCCTGCCGTGCGCCAGGCCAGCATCGACGGGAGGTACTCCTTGATGACGACGTGCTGCGGGTGCGCGAGGTCCTGCGCGAGGTAGACGATGCCGAAGCTGCCGTCATTGATGACGCCGATGATCTCGAACCTGTCGTTCAGCCGCGTGCCCTTGGGCAGTGCGCGCGCCGGGGGCTGGTTCGCCGCGGCGGGCCGGGTGCTGAGGCGGGCGTTCATGGCGCGGTCTCGTCGTGCAGATCAAACGGTTGCAGGGCAGGTCGTGGTGCAGCGGGCCGCACTCAGGATAGCGATTCCCGCGCCACGGCATCGAACACCTGCTCGGCCGCCGCGAGGTCTTCGAGCGCCGTGCCGACCGCCTTGAACAGCGTCAGCTCGGTATCGTTGGCGCGGCCGCTGCGCTCGCCGCGGCACAGCTCGGCCAGCGTGCCTTGCAGGCGCGCCGCCGCGAACGCGCCCGCGCCGATCGCGTCGAGCACATCGCCCCCCTTCGTCAGCGCTTCCGGCGTGTCGACGAACACGCGGCTGCGCGCGAAGCAGGCCGCATCGGCCTCGCGCATCTGCGGCGTGAAGCTGCCGATCAGGTCGAGGTGCGTGCCCGGGCGCAACCACTCGCCGCGGATCAGCGGGGCAGTCGCCAGCGTGGCGCAGCTGACGATGTCGGCGTTCGAGACGGCCGCTTCGAGATCGTCCGTGGCGCGTGCGTCGAGCCCGTCCGCACGCAGCGTCGCGGCGAGTGCGTGCGCCGATTCGGGCCGATGGTTCCAGACCACGACCGCGTCGATGGCCCGCACCCCACGCATCGCTTCGGCCAGCAGCGTCGCGACGCGGCCGCTGCCGACGACCAGCAGCCGTCGTGCATCGCGCCGCGCAAGGAACGACGCCGCCAGCGCCGCCGCTGCGGCGGTGCGGCGCGAGGTGATCTCGTCACCGTCGAGCTGCGCCAGCGGCACGCCGGTGGCGGCGTCGAACAACAGGTAGGTCGAGTGCAGCCCGGGCAGCCGGCGCGCGCCGTTGCCGGGGAAGATCGTCACGGTCTTGATGCCGAGCCGCCGCCCGGCGCGCCAGGCCGGCATCAGCAGCAGCGTGCCGGCATCGGCGATCGCGTGGGTGTGGCGCAGCGGCACCTCGCAGCCGCCGGCGAACATCTGCCGCAGCGCCTCGATCAGCGGCGCGACGCCGAGGTGGCGGCGGGTCGTGGCGGTGTCGATGAGCTGCATCGGGACGTGCTCACTCCGGTGGCCGGGTCAGCACCCAGCTGGTGCAGCGGCCGTTCGCGAAGGTGACGCGCACGGCCGCGCCGCCGGCGTCGGTCCACATGTAGATCTCCTGTGCCGGATCGGCGCGTTGGCCGAGGCTCTTGGTCATCGCGACGATCCTCGCCATCGGCAGGCCGGCATGCAGTTTCGCGTTCAGCATCACCGCGCTCGGCACATGGCCGACCGGCGACTCGGCGGCGCTGCGCATCACCCGCACGAGGCGGGTGAACTGCAGCAGCAGCCAGAAGGCGATCACGCTCACCGCGAGCGCGACGCCACGTGGGCCGTAGCCGAACCAGCCCGCCGCGAGCGCGGCGGCGGCGAGAGCCCAGCCGGCCCACGGGTTCATGCGCTCCGCGGCTCGGCGCCGATGTCGGCACGCAGGTGCGCCGGCAGCCGGCTCAGCAGCCAGCGGATCGCCAGCGGCACGACGACGATGTCGTCGAGCACGCCGAAGA